>CAHJXF010000299.1 GCA_903644065.1 Betaproteobacteria bacterium | reverse complement strand
GGGCGGGGTCGACGGACGGCGTCGCCGGCCAGAACCGCGGATCGAGCGGCGACGGCGGGGGCGCAGCGACGGTCGGAACCGGCGGCGCCGATGCCACCACGCCCTCGTCGATCACTTCGAGGTCCTCGACCCGGACCAGCGCATCGAGCGAATTGAAGACGTGGCGGCAATGGCCGCAGCGCACCATCCCGTTCTTCGCGGCGGCCTGCGCGGTACTGATGCGAAAGACGGTGATGCAGGCCGGACAGCGGGTCGCGAGCGCCATCGTCAACCCTCCTTCGGGGCGCGACGCCCGACGAGGCAGACCCATCCCTCGTCGATCCGCCACGGTTCGAGCAAGACGAGGGGCGCGTAGACCGCCGCCACGTCCCGCCACTGGCGTTCGAGGATTCCGGACAGCACCAGGCGGCCACCCGGTCTGAGCAAGCCGCAAAGCAGCGGCGCCAGGACCTTGAGCGGATTGGAAAGGATGTTGGCGACGACCAGTTCGGCCGGTTCGCCGACGAACGTGTTCGACCACTCGAATGCGATGTCGACGGCATTGGCCTCGGCGTTGGCGCGCGCGGCCCGCACCGCCTGCTCGTCGATGTCGGTCCCGGCGACGCGGCCGGCGCCGAGCTTGCGCGCCGCGATCGCCAGGATGCCGGAGCCGCATCCGTAGTCGACCAGGCTCTCGCCGCCCGCCACGTGCTCGTCGAGCCAGGCCAGGCAGAGCCGGGTCGTCGGATGGTCTCCGGTGCCGAAGGCCATGCCGGGATCGAGCCGCAACGCGATGGCCCCCGCTGCCGATGCTTCGGCGGGCACCGCGTGCCACGACGGCACGATCCACAGGCGTCGCCCGATGCGGATGGGGTCGAACTGCGACTGCGTGAGCGCCACCCAGTCGGCGTCCGCGACGAGGCGCCGCTCGAAGGTCGGCTCGTCGTCGCGGCCGAGGGCGTCCAGCGCCGCGCGCAACGCGACCTCGACTTCGGCGTCACCGTCGAACAGCGCGACGATGCGGCTGCGCCGCCACGCGATCGCCGGCAGCGGCAGTCCCGGCTCCCCGTACAGCGGTTGCTCGTCGACGCTGCCGGCCTGCGCATCCTCGATCGAGGCCGACAACGCGCCCGCGTCCAGCAGCGCGTCGGACAGCGCCTCCGCCCGCTCGCGCTCCTCGACGATCACGACTTCCACGAACATCGTTGCTGCGCGATCGTCGGCGGCCGGCGCTCAGGCCGGTCGTTCGGCGAGCCGCTGCTCGAGATAATGGATGCTGGTGCCGCCCTTGATGAAGCGCGCGTCGGTCATCAGCTCGCGATGCAACGGGATGTTGGTGCTGATGCCCTCGACGATCATCTCCGACAGCGCGACGCGCATGCGGGCCAGCGCCTGGCTGCGGTCGGCGCCGTAGGCGATGACCTTGCCGACCATCGAATCGTAGTTCGGCGGCACGAAGTAACCCGTGTAGGCGTGCGAGTCCACCCGGATGCCGGGACCGCCGGGCGGGTGCCACGCGGTGATGCGTCCCGGCGACGGCGTGAACTTGAACGGGTCCTCGGCGTTGATGCGGCATTCGATCGCATGCCCCTTCAGCACCACGTCCTTCTGCCGGATGCGCAGGCGTTCGCCGGCCGCGATGTGGATCTGCTCCTGCACGATGTCGATGCCGGTGATGGCCTCGGTGACGGGATGCTCGACCTGCACCCGCGTGTTCATCTCGATGAAATAGAACTCGTTGTTCTCGTAGAGGAACTCGAAGGTGCCGGCGCCGCGGTAACCGATCTTCCGGCATGCCTCGGCGCAGCGGTCGCCGATGCGGTCGACCAGTCGCCGGGGGATGCCCGGCGCCGGCGCTTCCTCGACCACCTTCTGATGGCGTCGCTGCATCGAGCAGTCGCGCTCGCCGAGCCAGACCGCGTTGCGGAAGCTGTCGGCCAGCACCTGGATCTCGACGTGGCGCGGGTTCTCGAGAAATTTCTCCATGTAGACGACGGGATTGCCGAACGCGGCAGCGGCCTCGGCGCGCGTCATCGTCACCGCGTTGAGCAGCGCGGCTTCGGTGTGGACCACCCGCATGCCGCGGCCGCCACCGCCGCCCGATGCCTTGATGATGACCGGGTAGCCCACCTGGCGACCGATGCGGATCACCTCCTTGGGGTCCTCGGGCAGGGCGCCTTCCGAGCCCGGCACGCACGGCACGCCGGTGGCGAGCATCGCGTTCTTCGCGCTCACCTTGTCGCCCATCAGGCGGATCGAGTCGGGCGACGGCCCGATGAAGGCGAAGCCCGAGCGTTCGACCCGTTCCGCGAAGTCGGCGTTTTCCGACAGGAAGCCGTAACCGGGATGGATCGCCTCCGCGTCCGTGACTTCCGCGGCGCTGATGATCGCCGGCATGTTCAGGTAGCTGAGCGCCGATGCGGCCGGTCCGATGCACACCGACTCGTCGGCGAGTCGGACGTACTTGGCGTCGCGGTCGGCTTCGGAGTGGACGACGACCGTGCGGATGCCCATTTCGCGGCACGCGCGCTGGATGCGCAGCGCGATCTCTCCGCGGTTGGCGATCAGGATCTTTCCGAACATGGGTTCTTTCAGGCGTCCGACCGGGCCGTCGTGCGACGACCGCGGCGACGCCGCGTCACGCGATGATGAACAGCGGCTGCCCGAACTCGACCGGCTGGCCGTTCTCGACGAGGATCTCGCGGATCGTGCCATCGAAGCCGGCCTCGATCTCGTTGAGCAGCTTCATCGCTTCGATGATGCAGACCGGCTCGGCCACCTTGACGGTCGAGCCCACCTCGACATAAGCCGACTTGTCCGGGCCCGGTGCGCGGTAGAACGTGCCCACCATCGGCGACTTGACCACGTTGCCTGCAACCTCGATCGGCACGCCGGCATCGGCGACCGGCGATGTGGGCGCGGCTGTGGTGGCGGGCAGAGGCGCTGCCATCTGCATCGGCAGATATTGCACGGCCTGCGGCGCCGCCGTCACCGTCTTGACGATGCGCACCTTGCTGTCGCCCTCCGTGACCTCGAGTTCGGCGATCGTCGAATCGGCGACCAGGTCGATCAACGTCTTGAGCTTGCGCAAATCCATGAACACTCCGTCGGCCCGCCCAGGCGCCGCAAGTTAAACGAACTTGCATGTTCGATCAAGAAAATTCGAGGGCGAATGCCACCGCGTTCCGGTAACCGGCGCTGCCGAGTCCGGATATCGTGCCGATCGCCAGGTCGGCTATGTAGGAACGGCTGCGAAACGCCTCGCGTCGATACGGGTTGGACAGGTGCACCTCGATGAAGGGAAGCGCCACCGAAGCCAACGCATCGCGAATCGCGACACTAGTATGCGTGAACGCAGCAGGATTGATGACGATGAAGTCCGTTCCGTCTCCGGCCGCTTGCTGGATGCGATCGACCAATGCACCTTCGTGATTGCTCTGGAAACTTCGTAGCTGGGCCTCGCGTGCGACCGCCAAGCCGAGCAGGCTCGCATCGATCTCGTCGAGCGTGCTCGCGCCGTAGATATGCGGTTCACGGCTTCCGAGCAGATTCAGGTTCGGTCCATGGATCACGAGCAACGATTTGGCCATGCGCTAAATTCTCGAAGCAGGTCCGCGAGGTCTACGCAACGCGTTGCATGCGGCACCTCACCCGCCGTCGCAGCGTAGCACGCGGATGCGATACGGATGGCATCGGTTGGCATTCGGTGTCGATCGCGTCACATCGTCCTGAACCTTGTCAGGATCCGGCCTGCAGCCACGGCGCCAGCCACCCGCGTAACGTCTTCTCGTCGACACGACCGAGATGCGAGCCGATCACCCGGCCCCGCTCGTCGACGACGACGGTGAAAGGCAGGCCGCCGCTCGCGTTGCCGAACGCCCGCGCCAGTTCGCTGCCGACCGCGCCGGCGGCGAGCAGCGGGTAGCCGGGCTTGAAGCGATCGTCGAACGCCGCGATGTTGTCGGGACTGTCGATGCCCAGGCCGACGAACGAGACCCGTCCGCGCATCGCCCGGTTGACCCGGGCGAACTCCGGAATCTCCTGCACGCACGGCACGCACCAGGTCGCCCAGAAGTTGATCACCGTCACCTTGCCGCGCTGTGCGGCAAGGCCCTGCAGATGCCCGTCCGGGTCGCGCAGCGTCTGGGCGTAGAACAGTTCGACGCCGTCGCCGGCCACGCCCGTGCCACCGTGGGACGGCTGACGCCACTGGAACGCCGTGACGCCGGCGACGAGCGCCGCGACGCTCACGACGAGCGCCACCAGGATGCGTCGCGTGCGCGTCATGCGGGGCCGTCGACGATCAACCGCTCGAGGGCGGCGAGGCCGAGCCGTTCGCCGGGCGGGACCGTACGTCGATCCCGCGGGTCGACGACCGCCAGA
>CAHJXF010000298.1 GCA_903644065.1 Betaproteobacteria bacterium | reverse complement strand
GACGACGCGTCGGGCGCGATGGCCGGCAGCGTCGGCTGCGTCCGCCGCGCTCGCGTGCCTGGTCGATCTTCGGTGGCGTGCTCGGCTTCGTCCTGCTGCACGCGGTCGGCGCGGTGAGCCTGGTGCTGCCGCATCGCTGGATCGATACCCAGGCCGCCCGCATCGCCGCGACGGCCTTTTTCGTCTTCCTGTTCACGTTGATGCTGTCGACCGCGATGTCGCGCGTGGTGTCGGCCTTCCACGAACGGCGCGACCTCGACCTGCTGCTGTCGGCGCCGATCGCGCCGGCCCTCGTGCTCGCGATCCGCGCGCTGACCATCGTCGCGGCGGTCGCCGTCCTGTTCGCGCTGTTCGTCTTTCCGCTCGCCGATGTCGGCGTCGCGAGCGGCCGCTGGTGGATGGCGCGGCTCTACCTCGTGGTGCCGTCGATGGCGGCGCTCGCGACCGGCGTCGCGCTGATCCTCACCGGCGCGCTGGTTCGGCTGATCGGCGTGCGTCGCGCGCGGGTGGGCCTGCAGGTGTTCTCCGCGCTGGTCGGCGCCTCGTTCTATCTCGTCTCGCAGGCGCGCCAGCTGTTGCCCGACGGGCTGTCGTCGACCGTGATCGCATGGGCGGCGGACCGGTCCCGCGATCCGCCCGCGGCGTTCGTCGCGGCGTCGAGGCTCGCCGGCGGCGATCTGCCGACGTGGTTCGCGTTCATCGTCGGCAGCATCGGGCTGTTCGCCGCGTCGGTGTGGCTGGTCCGCAACCGTTTCCTCGACGTCGCCCGGCGCCCCGAGGCGGAGGCGCGCGTCTCGGTCGCGGCCCGGGGCGTCGTCGAACGCCGCTTCGCCGGCGGCTTCACGCACGGCGCGTTCGGCACGCTGCTCAGGAAGGAATGGCGGCTGATCCTGCGGGCGCCGCAACTGTTGTCGCAGGTGCTGTTGCAGCTGCTCTACCTGACGCCGCTGATGTTGTCCGCGCTCGGCCGCCACGGCGCGGGCGCCGGCTGGACCGCCGCGGCGTTCGCCGCCGGCATCGTCGGCATCACGGGGACGCTCGCGACCTCGCTCGCGTGGCTCACGGTGTCGGCGGAGGATGCGCCCGATCTCCTCGCCGGCAGCCCGCGGGGGCCGGCGGTGGTGCTGTGGGCCAAGCTGTGCGCGGCGACGGCGCCGCCGATCGCGATCCTCGGCTGTGCGGCGATCGGCCTCGCGCGTCGCTCGCCGGTCGAAGCGGCGGTGGTGCTGGCCTACGGCGCGCTGTCGTGCGTCAGCGCCGCGATCCTCGAGGCCGCGTCGCCGACGCCCGGCAAGCGCAGCGACTTCCAGCGACGTCACAAGGGACGCGGCGCGTGGGTCCTGGTCGAGGGCCTGCAGTTCGTGTTGTGGGGCGCCGCCGCGGGTGCCGCGGTGAGCGGGCACGGGATCGTGGCCGCGACCGCGACGCTCTTGGCCCTGGGTCTGCCGGCGTTCCGCCTGCCGCGCGCGCTGACGGCGCTGCGACCCGCCGGCGAGTGAGCGCCGCCGCGATTCAGGCGCCCGGCTCGTTTCGGATCCGCAGGCGAAAGCGCTGCAGCTTGCCGGTCTCGGTGCGCGGCAACACCGCGACGAACTCGATCTGTCGCGGGTACTTGTACGGCGCCACCGTCGACTTGACGAAGGTCTGCAGCTCGACGGCCAGCGCGTCGCTCGGCGCGTGGCCGTCCTTCAGTACGACGAACGCCTTGACGAGCTGGCCGCGTCCCTCGTCGGCGATGCCGACCACGCCGCACTCGGCCACCGCGTCGTGCGCCAGCAAGGCCGACTCGACCTCGGGCCCGGCGATGTTGTAGCCGGCCGAGACGATCATGTCGTCGGTGCGGGCCTGGTAGAAGAAGTAGCCGTCCGCGTCCATCGAGAACGCGTCGCCGGGCAAGTTCCAGCCGTCCTTCACGTAGTCGGTCTGGCGGGCATCGGCGAGATAGCGGCAGCCGGTCGGGCCCTGCAGGGCGAGCCGGCCGACCCGGCCGGCCGGCAACGGTCGCATCGCGTCGTCGACGATGCGGGCGACAAAGCCCGGTACCACCTTGCCGATCGCGCCGCGCTTCACCTCGTCGCCGGCGGCCGAGATGTAGATGTGCATGACCTCGGTGCCACCGATGCCGTCGATCATCTCGATGCCGGTCGCGCGCTGCCACAGCTGGCGCGTGGCGTCGGGCAGCGCCTCGCCGGCCGAGACCGACTTCCGCAGCGTCGCGATCGCGTCGCGCTGCCTGCCGGCCTTGAGCAGCAGCGCCATCTGGCGATAGAAGGTGGGCGCCGTGAAGACGATGGTGGCGCCCGAGCGACCGATGGTCTCGAGCAGCGTCTCGGGCGTGGCCCGCTCGACCAGGAACGTGGCGGCGCCGACCGACAACGGGAAGCACAGCATGCCGCCGAGGCCGAACGTGAACGCGAGCGGCGGCGTGCCGATGAAGAGGTCGTCGGGGCCGGGCTTCAGCACGTGGCGACAGAACGTGTCGCACATCGCCAGCACGTCGCGATGGAAATGCATCGTCGCCTTCGGCACGCCGGTCGTGCCCGACGTGAAGGCCAGCATGCACACGTCGTCGCGCGCGGTGTCGATGTTGGCGAACCGCGGGGACTGCTTCGCGCACAGGTCTTCCAGCGCCGGCGTGGAGGCCGTGCGGTCCGACGGCGCGCCGTTGAACGACACCACGCGCAACAGGCTCGACGTGTAGTGCTCGCTGGCCGGGTCGAGGCAGTGCGCGAGCTCGTCGGCCAGCGCCGCGTCGCAGAGCGCGATCGCCACCCGCGCCTTTCCGATGATCTGCGACAGCTCCTTCGCACGCAGCAGCGGCATCGTCGGCACCGCGATCAGGCCGGCCTTCAGCACGGCGAGCCAGCAGGCCGCCATCATCGGATTGTTGGGGGCCCGCAGCAGCACGCGGTTGCCGGGCACGAGGCCGAGCTCGTCGACCAGCACGTTGGCGATGCGGTTGGCCTGCGCCAGCAGCTGCTCGTAGGTCGCGAACACCGGCTTGCCGTCGACCATCGCGCCCACCGCGCGCCGCGCGCCGTGACCGCGTTTCACCTGCGCGTCGAGCAGCGCCTCGCCGCAGTTGAGATGCTCCGGGTAGCGCAGCTCCGGCAGGTCGAAGCGGAAGTCGGGCCACTGGTCGCGGGGCGGCAGGTGGTCGGCCGCGAACGTGTCGAGGTGCGCCGTGTACGCGCCGGTCGCCTCGAGCCGGGTCGTCGACGGGTCGGCGCCGCGATTGCTGGTCGGCGTGGTCTGCGGGTCGTCGCCGAGCATGGGTCTCTCCGTGAGGGACGGACGGTGCGTTCAGGCCGCGGGCGGCGTCTTCAGGACTTCGCGGCCGATGATCAGTCGCTGCACTTCGCTCGCACCTTCGTAGATGCGCAGCGCGCGGATCTCGCGATACAGCGACTCGACGATGTTGCCCCTGGCGACGCCGGCGCCGCCGAACAGCTGCACGGCGCGGTCGATGACGCGCTGCGCGTTCTCGGTCGCGGTCAGCTTGGCCATCGCGGCTTCGCGCGTCGCGTTGACCTGCGGCACGTCGCGCTGCCAGGCGGCGCGGTAGGTGAGCAACGCGGCCGCGTCGATGTCGGTCGCCATGTCGGCGAGCGTGGCCTGCGTCAACTGGAAATCGGCGAGCGTGTGGCCGAACATGCGACGCGTGCGCGCCTGCGTCACGGCTTCGTCGAAGGCTCGTCGTGCGAAGCCGAGGGCGGCCGCGGCGACCGACGCGCGGAAGATGTCGAGCGTCCGCATCGCGAGCTTGAAGCCCTGTCCCGCCGGACCGAGCAGGTGGGTCGACGGGACGCGGCAACCGGTGAAGCGCAACGTGGCCAGCGGATGCGGCGCGATGACGTCGATGCGTTCGGCGATCTCGAGGCCGGGCGTCGCCGCATCGACGACGAACGCGCCGATGCCGCGGGCGCCCGGCTCGTCGGAGGTGCGCGCGAAGACCGTGTAGAAGTCGGCGATGCCGCCGTTCGAGATCCACGTCTTGCTGCCGTCGATCACGTAGTCGTCGCCATCGGCGACCGCCCGCGTGCGCATCGCGGCGACGTCGGAGCCGGCGTCGGGCTCCGACAACGCGAACGCCGCGATCGCGCTGCCGTCGGCGACGCGCGGCAGGTAGTGCCGCTTCAAGGTCTCGCTGCCGGCCAGCGTGATCGCGCCGGACCCGAGCCCCTGCATCGCGAACGCGAAGTCGGCGAGACCGTCGTGGTACGCGAGGGTCTCGCGCACCAGGCAGAGGGCGCGCGAGTCGAGCGCCTCGAGCGCGCCGCCGTGGGCCGCCGGCACCGCGTAGCGCGCCCAGCCCCCCGCGGCCAGGGTCCCGACCAGCGATCGGCAACGCGCGTCGTTGGCCTCGCGGCACGCCTCGGCCAGGATCAGGT
>CAHJXF010000297.1 GCA_903644065.1 Betaproteobacteria bacterium | reverse complement strand
GCGCATCGAAAGCATGGGTGGCCCCGAGCGACATCGCCTCGTCGAGCTTGGCGGGCGACAGGTCGACCGCGACGATGGTGCGGGCGCCGGCGGCCCGGGCGCCGAGCAACGCCGCGAGACCCACGCCGCCCAGCCCTACGATGGCGGTCGATGCGCCCACGCGCACCTGCGCCGTGTTGACGACGGCGCCGACGCCGGTCAGCACCGCGCAGCCGAACAGGGCGGCTTCCTCGAGGGCGACTTGCGGGTCGATGCGGACCAGCGATCGCCGCGACACCACCGCGTGGTCGGCGAACACGGAGCAGCCGAGGTGATGGTGGACGATGGTGGCCTCCGGCCGCGCGTCGTCGGGTGCCGCGTCGTGCAGACGGCGGGCGCCGGACAGCAGCGTGCCGGCACCGTTGGCCGCGGCCCCCGGCTCGCACAACGCGGGCCGGCCTTCGGCGCACGGCGCGCAGTGGCCGCAACTCGGCACGAAGACCACGACCACGTGATCGCCGCGCTGCAGGTCGTGCACGCCGCTGCCCACTTGCTCGACGACGCCGGCCGCCTCGTGGCCGAGGGCCATCGGCATCGGCCGCGGGCGATCGCCGTTGATCACCGACAGGTCGGAGTGGCACAAGCCGGCCGCAGCGACCCTGATCAGCACCTCGTCGGATCCCGGCGGGTCGAGTTCGAGCGTGCGGACGACGAGCGGTCGACTGGCCGCGTACGGCGTGGGCGAGCCCATGCGATCGAGGACGGCGGCGCGGATTTGCATGCGGACGAGCGGACGAGAGGGTTGACGGGCGAAAGCGTGACCGCGAGCGGATCGAACGGTCCTGCGGCAAGGCTGGCGGACGCGCGGGATCACGGCGCCACGTCTACACGCCGATCGCAGTTTGCCTGACGTCGATCGATCCGCGACCGCGGGCGGACGACCGGCGCTCCGCAGCCCGGTGCCTTTCGTTCGGAGCGGCCGGTCGCCCGGGACTCGCGCGGCGCATCGCCACCGCCGGCGCCCTTCTCGACGCACTGGGCGGCCGGGGCCCTGTGTTAATATTCGAAGTGCTGCGCCCGTAGCTCAGTTGGATAGAGTACTTGGCTACGAACCAAGGGGTCGGGCGTTCGAATCGCTCCGGGCGCACCAGCAAAACAAGGGCTTGCCGCGAAATCGGCAGGCCCTTTTTCATTGACGCGGTCGGCGGCGAGGTTCGGCTCTCGCAGCGACGGCCGAACGCGAGACGCCGTCGACTTCGTGCACGATCAGTCGGACAGCCAGGCGCCGGCGAGACCGTCGACCGGGCATTCGGGCATCCGCGACCGCATCGCTGGAATGAAACCGTGACGGAACAGCGCGCCGCCAGCGCTTGGTACGCGACGAACGCCGGTGGGTTCGACCCTGCGAAGTCGCTTATTCCGTGTGCGCGCTTCGCCCCACCCGGTGACCCGCCTCGCTCAGCTCCGGTCCTGCATCCAGGTCGCCGCGTGGTCGCCCATCCGCGCCATCACCGTCGCGTCGTCGCTGCCGCTCGACTTCCGCACGTGGAACGCGTGATCGGCGTCGGCCATCTCGATCAGCGTCGCCCGCGGTCCGAGCGCGGCGACGATCGGTCGCATCAGCGTCAGGTCCGCGAGATCGTCGCGCGTGCCTTGCAGGAACAGCATCGGACACGCGACCGCCTCGAGATGCGCGGCCCGGGCCGTGCCGGGCCGCTTCGCGGGATGCAGCGGAAAGCCGACGAAGACCAGACCCCGCACACCCGCCAGCGGCAGGGCCGCCTGCGCCTGCGACGTCATGCGCCCGCCGAACGACTTGCCGGCGGCGAACAACGGCAGATCGCCGCAGGCCTCCTGCAGGAACGCCACCGCCGCACGGACCGTCGCCTGCGCGACCGCGGGCGCATCGGGTCGCTTGCCACCGGCCTCCTGGAACGGGAACTGGAAACGCAATACCGTGATGCCGCGCCCGACCAGCGTGCCCGCGAACGCCGCCATGAACGCGTGGTGCATGCCCGCCCCGGCGCCATGGGCGAACGTGCAGGCCGCCCGCGCGTCGACCGCCCGATCCAGTCGCGCCGCGACGCTGCCACCGTCGGGCGAGGCGATCCTGCACGCGCCGCCGGCATCCATCGCTTCGTCACCTCGCCGACGACGGCTCAGGCGCGCGCCGTCTGCCAACCGGCGCGCACATCGGCCTGCGACGCCTGCTTCAACGCTTCGTAGAGCTCACGCTCGCGATCCGTCGGCGTCGGCGGCACCGCGATGCGCACCACGGCGTACAGGTCGCCGGGCGCTCCGTTCGCATGCGGCAGTCCGCGCCTGGCGAGCCGCAGGCGTCGACCCGCGGCGGTTCCGGGGGGCAAGGTCATTTCGACCGCACCCCCCAATGTCGGCACCTCCACGGTCGCACCGAGGACCGCTTCCCACGGCGCGAGGGGCAGGTCGAGCGCGAGGTCGCGTCCGGTGAGCTGGTAGATCGGGTGCGGCTGCAGGTCGATGACGACGTACAGATCGCCCGCCGCGCCGCCGTTGGGCGACATACCGCCCTTGCCCGCGAGCCGCAGCCGCTGCCCGTCCTCGGCGCCCTTGGGAACCCGGACGCGAAACGAACGGGACGCACGGTGCGGCAGGCCGTCGGCGCCGGTCTCGGGAATCGCCAGGTCGACATCGATCTCCGAGCCGGCGAAGACCTGCTCGAGGGTCACCGGCGTACGGACCTCGTAGTCCTGTCCCGGACGAGCGGATCGCGCTGCCGGCCCACGTCCGCCGCGACCGAAAGCCGAGAACAGCTCCGAGAGGTCCACCCCTTCGAAGCCGCCCCCCGCGCCGCGCCCCGTGTTCTGCTGCCAGCCCCGGGGCGGCTCGAACTCCTCGCCCGGACGATGGCGCCCGAGCTGGTCGTACGCGGCTCGCTTCTCCGCGTCCTTCAAGGTAGCGTATGCCTCGGAGACCTCCTTGAATTTCGCTTCGCCCTTCGGATCCTTGGAGACGTCGGGATGGAAGTCGTGAGCCAGCTTCCGGTAGGCCTTCTTGATGTCCGCGGCCGCGGCATCGCGCTCGACCCCGAGCACTTCGTAGTAGTCCTTGAATTTCATCCGTCGATGTTAGCGGAGCGTCCGATCGTCCGGGGCTTCGCGATGTCCGCTGCCGCGCGTCGGCCGCTCACCGGGTCACATCGACACCGTCTTGTGCTCGCCCATCGACGGCGGCTGACCGGTCACCGCGGCCTTGGCCATCTTGAACAGCTGGACCGGCTTGCTTTCCGTCACGTCCCAGTACTCGGCCTTGTGGACGTCGATCCGGATCATGACCAGCTCGGGGTCGTCGAGGCCCTGCGGAAACCACGCCTTGACCATCGGGCTCCACAGCGCTTCCATGCGGGCCCGGTCGTGCTCGAGCGATGCGTCGCCGGACAGCGACACGTACGTGTCGCTGCTGTGATCGGTGTACTGCAGGCCCACGTTGGAGCTGGCCTCGATGGCCATGGCCGGGGGCGACGAGCGCGACGTGAAGATCCACAACGACCCGCTGAACTCCTTTTGCGGGGTCGTCATCGGCCGCGAGGTCAGGGTCCCGTCGCTGTCGATGGTGGTGAGCATGGCGTAGCGAATATCCTTGATGCGCTTCCACACGTCTGCGTACAGGTCGTTCGTGGTCATTGACAGTCTCCTGATGTAGGGAAGCGCGCTACCGATCGCGCTACAGCGAACTGCCGATCGTGAACGCGAGGATCACGAACAGCAGGAACAACGCGATGGCCAGGAAGAACAGCACCTTGGCGATCGAGCGGGCGCCCTGGGCGACGCCTGTGAAGCCGAACACGCCGGCGACGAGCGAGATGACGAAGAAGATCAGCGCCCAGCGCAGCATGCCCGCACTCCCGAGAACGAAGCCGCAAGTATCGGGATCGACCCGGCGAGAGCGTGTCGGACCAGCACGCATCCGTGCTTCGGACGTGCGAAGCCGGCGCGATGCGGTCCGCGGAGCGCGGCCGTGAAGCCGTCGTCGCGCGCGGCGAACGGACTGGCGCTCGCGGCGATCGCCCTGTGGGGAACGCTGTCGTGGCTCGGGCTTCGACTGTCCGCGATGCCGCCCTTCCTCCTGGTCGGCTGCGCCCTGACTCTGGCCGGGCTCGGTGCCTTGCCCACGTGGCGACGGTGGCGCGTTCCCGCGAAGGTGCTGGCCCTCGGGGTCTCTGGGCTGTTCGGCTTCCACTTCTTCCTGTTCATCGCGCTGCGGCTGGCACCGCCCCTGCAGGCCAACCTGGTCAACTACCTGTGGCCGCTGTTGATGGTGCTGCTGGCGCCGCTCTTTCTTCACGACGCGCGACTGACGCGCCGACACGTGCTCGGCGGACTGCTCGGCTTCGCGGGGGCGGCGCTGGCGATCACCGGCGGGCGGCCGCCGGGCGCA
>CAHJXF010000296.1 GCA_903644065.1 Betaproteobacteria bacterium | reverse complement strand
GCGGGCGCGGTGCACGACGCGATCGAGCCGCTCGCCCGCCACGGCGTGTCGATGACGCGCTTCGAGTCGCGACCGGCCCGCACCGGCGTGTGGGTCTATCACTTCTACATCGATGTCGAGGGGCACCAGGCGGATCCGGCCGTGGCCGCCGCGCTCGGCGAACTCGAGGCGCGCGCCGGCTTCTTCAAGCTGCTCGGCTCCTATCCGCTGGCCTAGCGTCTCGACGGCTTGCCGCGAATTGCGATGCCACTCGCAGTTTCCCTAATTCTTCGACCGCATGGCCCGGCCTAGCATGGGGGTTGCACCGAAAGCCGCGTGAACGCGGCACACCGACCAGAACGTCGCCCGAGCGATGCGGTCGTCAACCTGGAGACAAGTCATGCCATCCCCCCGAAAGGTCGTCGCGTCCTGCGCGGCGGCTTGCCTGTGCGCCGTGCTGTCCGCCTGCGGCAGCGACGACGGTTCCCCCGCCGGTCCGCTGACCGGCACCACGGTCCAGACGCTGTCGACGCGCGCCGACATGGTCAGCGGGGGATCGGCGCTGCTCGAGGTGAAGCTGCCGCCCGGCGCGGTCGCGAGCCGGCTCAGGGTGTCGGTCGGCGGCACCGACGTCAGCAGTGTGTTCACCACCCGTGCCGACGGACGTACCGTCGGCCTCGTCGGCGGCCTCGCGAACGGCGCCAACACCGTGACCGTCGCGTCGACCGACAACTCGTTCGCCGGCGCGCGTCTGACGATCACCAACCATCCGGTCGGCGGGCCGGTCCTGCTGTCGAACCAGGTCACGCCGTGGATCTGCGCGACGCCGGTCCCGGTCGCCGCGACCGCGACCACCGCGGGCACCAACGCGAGCGGCCTGTCGACCAACGCGACCGATGCGCAGTGCGACATCGCGACCGAGACGCATCTCTACTACCGAACGCTGACGCCGCAGAGCGTCGCCGCGAACGATGGCGGCTGCTCGTTCGTCATGCCCGATCCGTCGCCGACCGCCGCCAATCCTCGTCCGGTCACGCCGGCTTCGTCGTGCCTGCAACCGTACGTCGTCGGCACCACGCCCGACAACGCGGTGGCGACGACGACGCCGCTCGGCTCGACGACGGCGGTGAAGTACATCGTCCGCGTCGAGCGCGGCACGATCAACCGCGGCATCTTCGACATCGCCGCGCTGTTCGACCCAACCAGGCCGTGGACGGCCAACGCGCCGCAGCCGCAGTGGAACGGCAAGGTCGTCTATTCGTTCGGTGCCAGCACCGGCCAGCCGCGTCGCCAGTTCCGCACCGAGCAGAACTGGGCCGACGACAGCGCGTTGTCGCGCGGCTTCATCACGGTCGACAACAGCATCACCGACTCGCTGTACAACTCCAACCGCATCCTGACGGCCGAGACCGTGATGATGATGAAGGAGTACATCACGAAGGCCTACGGCGAGATCAGGTACACGATGGGCAACGGGTGTTCCGGCGGTTCCATCGGACAGAACACGGTGGTGTCCACCTATCCCGGATTGCTCGACGGCATCCAGGTGCAGTGCGACTACCCCGACTCGGTCACGACCGGCATGGAGGTCGCCGACTGCGTGCAGCTCGTCAACTTCTACGCCGGCAGCGCATGGGGCAACCTGATGACGGCCGAGGGCCGGACCCAGGCGCAGGTCGATGCGAAGAAGACGGCGATCAACGGCCACATCGACCCGACCGCCTGCCACGCGTGGAACAACTACTTCGGCTTCAACAACAAGCCCGGCAACTACACGCCGGTCTACGTCGTCGATGCGGCCGGCCATCTCGCACCGGGCGCGCCGACCAACAACTGCCAGCTGCCGGCCGGCCAGGTGTACGACGCGGCGACCAACCCGAACGGACCGCGCTGCGGCGACCCGGACCTCGCGATCGCGGTGTGGGGCACCGCGCCGTCGACCAACCGGGCCAACGAGACGACCGACAACGTCGGCGTGCAGTACGGCCTGAAGGCGCTGCTCTCGGGAGCCATCAACGCCGAGGAGTTCACAACGCTCAACGAGGGCATCGGCGGATCGGACCCCGACGCCAACCTGACCGCCGCCCGCGCGGTCGCCGACGCCGCGGCGTTGCCGCTCGCCTATCGGGCCGGCATCGTCGGCAGCGGCAGGCAGTTCGCGAAGGTGCCGATCATCGACCTGCGCGGCTTCGACGAGAGCTCGGCGACCGGAGCGGTGGGCATCCACTACATCTGGCGCACCTTCGCCGAACGCGATCGGCTCGACGCCGAGGGCGGCGGCCACGCGAACCAGGTGATCTGGCGCTTCGGCACCGGCCTGACCGCGCCGGCCCCGCTCGCGTTGCAGTCGTTCCTGACGATGGACACGTGGCTGTCGTCGCTCGTCACCAGCGCCCCGAAGGCGACGCAGAACAGCGAGCGCACGTCGACGCAGGTCGTCGCGGCCAAGCCGGCCGGCGCGTTCGACTACTGCTACCTGAGCAGCGACACGACGATGTCGACCAAGGTGACCGACTTCGCGGTATGCGATGCCGATCCGAAGCTCGCCATCCATTCGTCGCCGCGGCAGGTGGCGGGCGGCGCGCGGAGCGAGAACATCCTCAAGTGCGCGTTGAAGCCGTTCGCGCTCGCCGACTATCCGGCCAACACGTTCACCGCCCAGCAGCAGGCGCGGCTGCAGGCGGTGTTCGGTAGCGGCGTGTGCGACTGGACGGTGCCGGGCATCGGCCAGCAGGCGCCCGTGTCGCCGCAGACCTACGTCGCGGGCCCGGGCGGCGTGCCGTTGCCGCCGGCACCGACGTCGAGCCCGATCTGACGCGGCGCATCGACCGGGGCGGTGAGGGACGACGGTCCCGCACCGGTCGGCACCACAAAAGCGCGTGCGCCTCGGTCGGTGCATTCGCAACGCAACGCGAGCCCCTCGACCGACGGGCTCGCGTTCCTTCGATCAAGCCACGCGTCGGGTTCCCCCGTCGGATCCTTCGTAGGGAGTCCCCGTTCCCGCGCGGCGAGCGCGATGCCGGTATCCGCGGTTTAATGGCGTTCCGGCGGCCCGTGCCGACCGGTCCTTTTCTTATCCGGAACCGTCCATGAGCGTCGCCGCCTCGCCAACCGCCGCCTTCCACGTCCCCGACTACATCCGTTCGATCGCCCCGTACATCGGGGGCAAGCCGATCGACGAGGTGGCCCGCGAGTTCGGCCTCGACCCGGCCGCCATCGTCAAGCTCGCCTCCAACGAGAACCCGCTCGGCCTGCCGGACAGTGCGAGGCGGGCGATGGCCCGGGCGATGGACGAGATCGGCCGCTATCCCGACGACGCCGGCTTCGACCTCAAGCAGGCGCTGTGCGCGAAGCTCGCCGTCGGCGACGACTGGATCGTGCTGGGCGCGGGTTCGAGCGACATCCTCGTCACCGCGGCGATGACGTTCGCCGGCAGCGGCGGCCGCATCGTGCACTCGCAGTACGGCTTCGTGGTCTACGGGCTCGCGGCGCGCAAGATCGGCGCGACGGCGACCGTGGTGCCGGCCACCGCAGGGTTCGGCCACGACCTCGACGGACTGCTCGCGGCGGCGCGTGGCGGGGTCGACGACGAAGCGGCTTCCCTGGTCTACATCGCGAACCCGAGCAACCCCACCGGCACCTTCCTCACGCCGGCCGAAATCGAGGCCTTCCTGGTCGCGGCGCCGTCGTCGACGGTGGTCGTGCTCGACGAGGCCTACACCGAGTATCTGGAGCCGGAGCAGCGCTTCGACTCGACGCGATGGGTGCGGCGCTTTCCCAACCTGCTGGTCTCGCGCACCTTCAGCAAGGCCTACGGGCTGGCGGGGCTGCGGGTGGGGTACGGCATCGCGCAGCCGGCCTTGACCAACCTGATGAACCGCGTGCGCGCCGCGTTCAACGTCAACGCGCTGGCGCAGGCCGCCGCCATCGCGGCGCTCGGCGACACGGCGTTCCTCGACGAGAGCTACCGCGTCAACCGGGCAGGCTACCGGCAACTGACCCGGGCGTTCGACGCCGCAGGCATCGAATACATCCCGTCGGCCGGCAACTTCGTGCTGTTCAAGGCGGGCGCGGCACCGGACGCGGGCGCGCGGGTCGACCTCGCGCTGCTCCGAAGCGGCGTGATCGTGCGGCCGGTCGCCAACTACGGCCTGCCGCAGTGGCTGCGCGTCTCGATCGGCACCGAGGCCGAGAACGCGGCCTTCCTGGACGTGTTGCCCGCCGCGATGGCGACGCCGGCACGGGAGACGACGCAGACGACGCAGACGTCGATCGCGCCCGACCCGTCGAGCGCCGTCGCGGGCGTCTTCAACGACCGCGCCGCCGCCTGACCCCGGACGCGGCGGGGCGTTGACCTCGTCGCCCGAGCCGACCTTCGGCCGCGTCGCGATCGTCGGCAGCGGCCTCGTCGGCGGG
>CAHJXF010000295.1 GCA_903644065.1 Betaproteobacteria bacterium | reverse complement strand
CGGCCGGGCGTGATCGCGCCGACGCTGCTCTGCGTGGCGCTGCTGGGCGAGCTCGTGCAGCTCGCCCGCCCCGCCTATCCGGGTGCCGCGGCCGCCGCACTCGGCGGCCTGGTCGCGACCCTGATCGGCTATGCGATCTGGCGCTGGCTGGTCAAGCAGGACGAGCCGCGCTGACGTCGCAGGCCGTCATCGCGTCGCCCGGCTGCTTGACGGCTCAGTGCGGCTCGTCGGGGCTCGGCGCGGCTCGTCGAGAAGGCGCATCACCTCGGCCGCGGCCGACGGGCCGACGATCTGCGCCACGCCGGCTTCCAGCACCTCGTCGCGACCTCGACGGATGCCGGCGATCGTCGGTCGCGCCTCGACGTCCGGCACGATGCCGATGCGCTGCGTCGGACGGCCGTCCGGATAAAAGACGCCGATCCCGCTGAACATCGCGCTCAGCCCGCCGGGTAGCGGAATACGCGACACGTTGCCGTCGGCTCCCGCGGTGGTGCTGCCGACCACGACCGCCGCCGGACCGGCGCGCAGCGCCATCGCGGTGTATTCGGCCTGGCTCTGCGTCGCTTCGTCGACCAGCACCACGACCCGGCCGGGATAGCGCGGACCGACCGGGTTCAGCGCGACCGGCGGCGTCCACCGGAAAGCGCCGGGGTTGTGCGCATCGGGCCGCGTGAACGTCGCGAACGGCGTCACGTGGTCGACCAGCCGGTTGCCCAGCGCGAACACCACGAACTGCGAAGGGTAGTCGCGCAGGTCGACGACGACGCCGCGCGTCTTCGCCATCGCCGCGAAGTCGCCGTCGAGGTCGGCCGCCCGGATGTCGGACAGCTTCAGGTAGGCGACGTCGTCGGACAGCAGGCGGAACGTGGGCCCCTGCAGCTCGTGCGTGGCGGTTCCGCGTGGCGGCGTCCGCGGCGCATCGACCGCGCGCAACCCGTGCGCATCGCGGACGACGAGGCGCGCCGGTGCGCAGTCGCCGCGCGTGATGGAACGGGCCATGTCCCGCAGGCGGGCGGCGTCGTTCGATGCGGCGTAGTACGGCGCGTACGCGTCGAGCAGCGACGGGGTCGTCGCGCCGTCGATCGTGACGATCTCGTCGCCGGCCGACAGGCCGGTGTCCCGATCGGACGCGGTTACGACCAGGCGGCGGTCCTCGACGAAGCGGAGGTCGGCGGCGACGCGACACGCGCCGGTCGGCGGCAACGCGGCGAGCGAGCTCCACAGGTTGGCGTGCGTGTCCTTCAGGCGCGCGATCAACGCGACCAGTTCGCGCTGGTAGGCCACCGCGTCGCCGGCCAGCACGATGCGCGGCAGGACGTCGCGCAACGTGGCGGTCCAGTCCTCGTCGAGAAGATCGCGGTAGGGAAACCAGTACGCCGCCATGTTCCAGAAACGATAGAGCGCCAGCAGGCGGAAGCCCGCGTCGTCGAGCGGAACGTTCCGGTAGTCCGGTTCGTGATCGAACGAGCAATTGCCCGCCCCGGGCATCAGCGACAGGTAGAACTGTTCCGCGCCCGCCGGACGGTCGCGCGCGATCGCGAGCAGGCGCGCGCCGAGGCGGGGACCGGTCCCGGACAGCCAGCCTAGGTCGGGACGCAGCGCCAAGCCGGTCTCCACGGGAGCCGTGCACGGGCAGGCATTCGCCGGACCGAGCGCGTCGATCCAGGTCGCCAGGACGTCGCGAACCGCTTCCGCGTCGCGTGCGGCGAGGACGGCCGGCACGATGCGCAGCAGCTCGTAGTCCCACTGCCGGACGCCGGAGGTCACGCGGGCATCGTGGTACTTGAGGAAGCCCCAGACCTCGCCGAGCAACACCAGCGCGTCGACCTGTCGCTCGTCCAGCGACTCGATGACGATCCGCGATCCGCCGTCGAACGCGTGGTCGGTCTCGAGACCCGTCGGCGGCCGCGCGACGCTCGGCAGGTCGCCGAGCGGAACGCCGTCGACCGTCAGCCGCAGATCGTCCACCCACAGTCGACCGGTCCCCGCGACGCGGACGCCGAAGCGCAGCGACCGTGCGTCGCGATGGACACCGACCGCGACGGCGAACTCCGTCCACGGCATCGTGCCCGTCACGGGGCGAGCGACCATGTTGTCGTAGGCGACGGGGCGGCCGCTCGCATCGTCTTCGACGATCCACAGGCCGTTCACGCCGGTCAGGTTCTCCGCCTTCAGGAAGCCGCGCAGTTCGATCGTGCGGCCGGCGAAGTCGACGGGAGCCGTCGCCGTGGCGACGGATGCTTCGTCGGACGTCGCGAATGCCGCCGCTCCCCGCTCGATGCGCAGCGACCGCAAGCCGCCGTGACGGACGTCGCGGTCCACGACCGCGCTCGACGCGGGGTCGATCCGCCAGCCCACGGGCACGCCGTCGTCCGCGACGCGTTCGAAGCCGAGGACCTCGGCCGTCGGCCGGGCGACGACCTGGCCCGCCGCGACCGTCGATGCCGTCGCCAACGCCAGCGCCGCGATCGTCGATGCCGTCGCCAGCGCCAGCGCCGCGACGTGCCGGACGGCGACGCGAGGCGCCGCGCCGGCACTCAGATCGGAAACACCAGGCACGTCGTGGTCGCGAACGCGAGCAGCTTGCCTGCGCTGTCGGTCAGGCGGCCTTCCGCCACCGCGGTCTGGTTGCCGACCGAGATCGTGCGGCCCTCGGCGCGGACCGGTCCGGTGCGGTCGGTCATCGCGCGGATGTAGTTGATCTTCAGCTCGAGCGTCGTGTAGCCCTTGCCGGCCGGCAGCATCGTGTGGACGGCGCAGCCCACGCACGAATCGAGCAGCGTGGCCGCGTAGCCGCCGTGCACGGTGCCGAGCGGGTTGTAGTGGTCGCGGCGCGGCGTGCCCTGGAAGACGATGCGGCCGGCCTCGTACTCGATGGCGATGAAATCCATCAGGCGGCCGATCGGCGGCGTCGGCAGCCGCCCGGCCTGGATCGCGGCGAACACGTCCATGCCCGACATCGTCTTCATCGTCTCGCGATCGATGACGCCGGGCTCGCCCCAGTTCGCGCGGATGGCGGCTTCCTGCTCGCGCCAGCGCTCGGCGAGTTCTGCGGGGGTCGGGGCGGACGGGGCGGACTCGACGGTGGTCATGCGGGCTCCTGGTGACGCGCGACCCGCGCGGCGGTCCGCACGATTGCGCTTTTAGGTGTAATTACACTATATTCGAGCATCCACGCGACCGGCAAACGGAATGACGGCGACGACACGACGAGGGCGGGACGGCGAGGCCGCGGCGGACGGCGATGCGCCGCGCATCCGCGGATGCACGTGCCTGCGCGTCCGTCGACTGGCGCGACGCATCACCCAGATCTACGACCACACGCTCGCGCCGTGCGGCCTCCGCGTGACGCAGTTCTCGTTGTTGACCTGTCTTCGCCAGGGCGGACCGATGGCGATGGGCCCGCTGGCCGCGGCGCTCGACATGGATCGCACCACGCTGACGCGCAACCTGAAGCCGCTGCTCGAGATGCGCCTCGTCTCGCTGGAACGCTCGCCGCTCGATGCGCGGCAACGCGACGTGCGCCTGACCGATGAGGGCCGGGCGCGACGCGACGAGGCGAAGCGCCTGTGGCGCCGCGCGCAGGATCAGGTCAATCGCACGCTCGGCGCGCCGCGCATCGCGTCGCTGCACGACCTGTTCGACGGGCTGCTCGACACGCTCGACCAGACCCAACCGGCCCTGGCCAGGGAGGCCTCCGCATGACGCCGACCTCCGGCCCCGCGGCGTCCAATTGGCCGCTGATGATCGCGGCCGCCGCGATCCTGATGATCACGATGGGCGCGCGCCAGACCACCGGCCTGTTCATCTCGCCGATCAACACGTCGACCGGCCTGGGCATCGTGTCGATCAGCTTCGCGCTGGCGATCGGCCAGTTCATGTGGGGCGCCGCGCAGCCGGTGTTCGGCGCCGTCGCCGACAAGTACGGCGCGTCGCGCGTCATCGTCTTCGGCGCCTTCCTGCTCGCCGCCGGCATGGCCGCCACGCCGTTCGTGCACAGCCAGTGGGGCCTGATCGTCACGATGGGCCTGCTGACGGCGACCGGCGCCGGCGCCGGCAGCTTCTCGATCCTGATCGGCGCCACGGCGCAACGCCTGCGGCCGGACCAGCGCTCGTTCGCCGCGGGCTTCGTCAACGCGGGCGGATCGTTCGGGCAGTTCGTCTTCGCGCCGCTGATGCAGGTCATCATCGGCGCCGCCGGCTGGATCGCCGCGATGCTGACGATGGCCGCGATTACGCTCGCGACCATTCCGCTGACCTGGCCGCTGCGTCGCCGACGCGACCTGTTGCCCGCCGGCGTGGACGCGTCGAAGGCGACGCCGGCTGCGGTGGTCGACGACATCGGACTCAAGCGACAACTGCGCGTGGCGCTGCGCGACCCGAGCTACCTGTGCCTGCATG
>CAHJXF010000294.1 GCA_903644065.1 Betaproteobacteria bacterium | reverse complement strand
CGCGACACGCGACACGCGACACGCGACCTATTTCATCATCCCCATGTGCCGCGGCAGCCACAGCGACAGGTCGGGCCAGTAGGTGACGATCGCCAGGAACACGATCATCGTGCCGAGCCACGGCAGCACCGCCACCGTCAGCTCGGTGATGCGCATCTTCGAGATGCCGCTCGCCACGTAGAGGTTGAGGCCGACCGGCGGATGGCACAGGCCCACCTCCATGTTGGCGTCGATCAGGATGCCGAAGTGGACCGAGTCGATGCCGAGGCGGATCGCGGTCGGATGCAGGATTGGCGCGAACACCAGGATGATCGACGACGGCTCCATCACGTTGCCGGCCAGCAGCAGCAGCACGTTGACGATGGCGAGGAACTCGATCTGGCCGAGATGCTGGCCGAGCATCCAGTCGGCCATCGCCTGCGGGATGTTCTCGTGCGCCATCAGGAACGAGAACAGCGTCGCGTTGGTGATGATGTAGAGCAGCATCGCCGACAGCGCGGCCGAGGTCAGCAGCACCTTCGGCGTCTTCGACAGCGGCATGTCCTTGTAGACGAACACCGAGATGACGAACGAGTACACCGCGCTCATCGCCGCCGCCTCGGTGGCCGTGAAGATGCCGGTATAGATGCCGCCGATGATGATCACCACCAGCGCCAGGCCCCAGATGCTGTCGCGAAACGCGCGCCACTTCTGAGCCCACGTCGCCTTCTTCATCCGCGGGTAGCCGTTCTTCCTGGCCAGGAACCAGGTGGTTCCGCACAGCATCACGGTCAGCAGCATGCCGGGAAAGAGGCCGGCCACGAACAGCGCGCCGATCGACGTGCCGGTGCTGATCGCGTAGATCACCTTCGGGATCGACGGCAGCATCAGGATGCCGAGCGAGCCGGCCGTGATGATGACGCCGGCGCCGAAGCGCATCGGGTAGCCCTGCTTGACCATCGCCGGCAGGATGATCGAGCCGATCGCGACCACGGTCGCCACCGACGAGCCGCACACCAGCGCGAACATCGCGCAGGCCACGATGCCGGCCAGCGCCAGGCCGCCGTGCCAGTGGCCCACCAGCGTCGTCGCGAACTTGATCATGCGGCGCGCGACGCCGCCGTGCGTGAGGAAGTTGCCGGCCAGGATGAAGAACGGGATCGCCATGATCTCGAACTTCTCGATTCCGGTGAAGAGCTTCAGCGCCACCGCCTCGACCGGTACCGCGGTCAGCAGGAACAGGAACATCAGCACCGTCAGGCCGAGCGCGATCGACACGGGGATGCCGGTCAGCATCAACGCGATCAGGAGACAGAAGACGATGGCGACGTTGCCGCCGGCGATCGAGATGCCGATCAACAGCACCGCGATCGAGATCAGCCAGATCGACGCCTTTCGCTTGCCCCACGGCTGGTAACCGAACGGGTTGTCGATCGCCGACGTCAGCGCGACCGGCCTGGCACCGGCCGCGGCCCCGACCAGTTCGCCGCTCATGTCGTCACCCGCGGGTTGCCGATCGTCGCGACCGGCGGCAGGTCTTCCATCTCCATGTCCTCGAGGCCCTCGACGGCCGCCTCGTCGTGATGCGGCATCTCGCCGGTGCGCCAGAAGATCCAGCCGACCTGCAGGAAGCGATAGCACATCAGGTACGAGCCGAGCGGCACCGCCGAGTAGACGAACCAGGTCGGCCACTCGAGGTCGGGCGTGGTCGGGCCCTCGGGCAGTTCGCCGGTGTCCCAGCCGAGCGCGTGGAAGACGGCGTAGTGCATGCCGTTCTCCCAGATGAAGCGCAGGCCCAGCGTGCCGATCACGCCGGTGAAGAACGTGCCGCCCGCGATGGCGATGTAGACGCCGGCTTTCCGCCACTCGGTCGGCAGCCGCGCGATCAGCACGTCCACGCCGACGTGCACGCCTTCGCGCACGCCGTAGGCCGCGCCGAACTTGGCCATCCACACGAACATGTAGATGCACAGCTCCTGCGCCCAGCTCAGGTTGAGCCCGAGCATGAAGTCCTGCACGAACGACAGCGACAGCTTGAAGCCGGGAAAGTGCTCGTGCACGAACGCGACGTTCTGGATGTCCCAGCTGAAGCCCGACGCGTAGCGGTGGATCACGGACACGAAGATCAGCAGCGTCGCGGCGCCCATCAGCGACGCGATGATCCATTCCTCGACGTGATTCAGAAACCGGTTGATCAACTTCCTCTCCTCGACTGCCGCCCGACGGACGACGACGCGGCGGGTCGGTCCGCCCGCGCGGTCGGACCGGAATCATCCAGGCCGCTCGCGGCTTTCGTTCAGCGAAGAGTCACGATCACTTGACGCCCAGCGCCACGGCTTCCTTCTGCACTTCCTCGATGACGTCCTTGCCGATGCGCGACTTCATCTCGTCCTGCACCGGCTGCAGCGCCTTCTTCAGCGCCGCGGACTCAGCCGCGGTCGGCACGTAGACCTCGGTCTTGCCGGTCGCCTTGACCTTGGCCAGCGCGTCGTCGTTCTCGGTCTGCGCGATCGCGTTGGTGTAGCGCGTCGCGTCCTTCATCGCGCCTTCGAGCGCGGTGCGGATGTCGGCCGGCAGGTCGTCCCAGAACTTCTTGTTGACGATCACCGCGTAGCCCAGGTAGCCGTGGTTGGTGACCGAGACGAACTTCTGCACCTCGTTCATCTTCTGCGTGTACAGGTTGGACGGCGGGTTCTCGGTGCCGTCGACCACGCCGGTCTGCAGCGCCTGGTAGACCTCGGAGAACGCGAGAACCTGCGGCAGCGCGCCGAGCGCGCGCATCTGCGCGTCGAGCACCTTGCTCGACTGGATGCGCATCTTCAGGCCCTTGAAGTCGGCCGGCTGGTGCAGCGGCCGGTTGGCGCTCATCACCTTGAAACCGTTGTCCCAATAGGCCAGCCCCTTGATGCCCTTCGGCTCCAGCTTCTTGAACAGGCTGGCGCCGACCGGTCCCTCCTCGACCCGCTGCAGCACGGCCTTGTCCGGAAAGATGTACGGCAGGTCGAACACCTCGAACTCCTTCACGCCGAGCGGCCCGAACTTGGCCAGCGACGGCGCCAGCATCTGCACCGCGCCGAGCTGCAGCGCCTCCATCTCTTCCTTGTCCTTGTAGAGGACCGAATTGGCGTAGACCTCGACCTTGACCCGCCCCTTGGTGCGCTCCTCGGCGAGCTGCTTGAAGCGCTCGGCGCCCTTGCCCTTCGGCGTGTCGGCGGCGACGACGTGACTGAACTTGATGACGATGGGAGCGGTCGCCTGCGCGACCGCGCCGAACGACGCGACGGCCAGCAGCGCACCGATCAACAGGGAGAACGACTTCATGGCTGGTTTCCTAAGAAAGACGATCGAGCAAGGCGGCGACTCATGTCGGTAGCGTGTTCCCGCGGCGGGTCGTCGCGCGGATGCGGTCCGGTCGGCGCCGCCGCTCGCGGCCTCGGGTCGTCATTCGATCCGTTCGACGACGCGATGGCGAAGCGGACGGGCGCCTACTTCGACACCCCGAATCCGGTCGCCTTGTATACCTGCTCGATCAGGTCTTTGCCAATGCGGCCTTCCACCTCCCTGTGGACCGGCAACAACACCTGACGCCACTCTTCCTTCTGCTGCGGCGTCAGCACCGTGATCTCGGTTCTGCCGGTGGCGCGGATCGCCGCCACGGCATCCACGTTGTCCTGCTTCGCGGCCGCGTCGCCGAACTCGATCGCCTCCTTCAGCGCCCCCTCGAGCGTGGTCCGCACATCCAGCGGCAGGCCGTCCCAGAACTTGCGGTTGGCGATCACCGCGTAGGCGAGATGACCGTGGTCCGACAGCGTCATGTACTTCGACACCTCGTTTAGCTTCTGCGTGTAGAGGCCCGACGGCACGCCTTCGGTGCCGTCGACGACACCGGTCTGCAGCGACTGGTAGACCTCCGACGCGGCCATGGTCTGCGGGATCGCGCCCAGCGCCCGCATCTGCGCGTCGAGCACCTTGCTCGACTGGATGCGCATCTTGATGCCCTTGAAGTCGGCCGGCTTCCGCATCGGCCGGTTGCCGGCCATCGCGTGGAAGCCGTTGTCGATGTAGCCGAGGCCGTGGATGCCTTTCGGCTCGAGCTTCGCGAGAAGACCGCGGCCGATCGGCCCGTCGGCCACGCGATGGAACGCCGCCTCGTCGGGAAAGATGTACGGCAGGTCGAAGACCTCGAACTCCTTGACGCCGAGGGGCCCGAACTTGGCCAGCGACGGCGCCAGCATCTGCACCGCGCCGAGCTGCAGCGCCTCGAGCTCTTCCTTGTCCTTGTAGAGCGTGGAGTTGGCGAAGACCTCGACCTTCACGCGGCCGCCGGACCGCTCCTCGACCAGCTTCCTGAACTGCTCGGCCATCTTGCCCTTCGGCGCGTCGACCGCGACCACGTGGCTGAACTTGACGACGATGACGGGCGGCG
>CAHJXF010000293.1 GCA_903644065.1 Betaproteobacteria bacterium | reverse complement strand
ATCGCGCCGCGCAACGCCTCGTGCGCCGCGGCACGCGCGGTCCGGTCGAGCTCGAGCACGTCGTCGAGTTCTGCGGGCGCCGCCGCGTCCACGCGCTCGAGCACCTCGGCGACGATGCGCGCGATGTCGCCGAAGCCGATGCCGCCGTCCAGGAAGGCGGCGACCGCGACCTCGTTGGCCGCGTTCAGCACCGCGGGCGCCCCGCTGCTGCCGCGCAGCGCGTCGAAGGCCAGCGACAGGCATGGGAAGCGGGCCAGGTCGGGCTTCTCGAAGTCGAGGCGGCCGACCGCGGCGAGATCCAGCGGGCGGACGCCCGAGGCGACGCGCTCGGGATAGGCGAGCGCATGCGCGATCGGCGTGCGCATGTCGGGGTTGCCCATCTGCGCGAGCACGGAGCCGTCGACGTACTCGACCATCGAGTGGATCACGCTCTGCGGATGGATCACGACCTCGATGCGGTCGGGCTCGACGCCGAACAGCCAGCGCGCCTCGATCACCTCGAGGCCCTTGTTCATCATCGTCGCCGAGTCGACCGAGATCTTCCGCCCCATCGACCAGTTGGGATGCGCGCAGGCCTCGTCGGGCGTGACCGTCGCCATGCGCTCGACGGACATCGTGCGGAACGGGCCGCCGGACGCGGTCAGGAGGACGCGCGAGACGCGGCGATCGGCTCCTTCGAGCGGCAGGCACTGGAAGATCGCGTTGTGCTCGCTGTCGATCGGCAGCAGCGTCGCGCCGCCGCGCGCGACCGCCTCCATGAACAACGTGCCCGCCATGACCAGCGCTTCCTTGTTGGCCAGCAGCACGCGACGACCGGCCTCGGCCGCGGCGATCGCCGAAGGCAGTCCCGCGGCACCCACGATCGCCGCCATCACGACCTCGGCCTCGGTCGCGACCGCGCAGAGCGCCGCCGGGCCGTGGTCGATCGCGACGTCGCGACCCTCGCTGCCGATCAGCCCGCGCAACGTCTGCGCGTCGGCCGCACTGCCGACGATCGCGCGCGCCGGACGGAACGTTCTGCACTGCTCGGCCAGTTCGGCGAGCCGGGTGTGTCCCGTCAACGCGTGCACCCGCCAGCGATCGGGGTGCCGCGCCACGACGTCGAGCGTGCTGCGGCCGATGGAGCCGGTGGAACCGAGGATGGCGATGGACTGTGTCATGGGAGGTCGCAGGGTCGGACGCGGACGCTCAGGCAGCCAGTCCGATCAGCATCGCGACCGGTACGATCGGCAGCAGCGCGTCGACGCGATCGAAGACGCCGCCGTGGCCGGGCAGCAGGTGGCCGCTGTCCTTCACGCCCCGCTGCCGCTTGAGCTGCGACTCGAACAGGTCGCCCACGACGCTCAGCACGACCAGCACGAGCGCGGCCGACAGCACGGCGGCCAGCGATCCGCGCCGGCCGACGACGGCGAAGAAGCTGTCGTCCAGTGCCGGGACGGCGAACGCGACGAACGCGAGCAGCAGCGCCGCCAGGCCGCCGCCGATCGCGCCCGCCCAGGTCTTGCCCGGGCTGATCGACGGCGCCAGCTTGCGCCTGCCGTAGGCCCGGCCCGCGAAATAGGCCGCGATGTCGGCCGCCCACACCAGGGCGAAGAGAGAGACCAGGAACACCAGTCCCGTGCGATAGGCCGCGACCAGCGCGAACCAGCAGGCGGCGGGCAGCACCAGGGCGAGCACGGCGTAAGCGAGACGCCATCGATCGGTGGCCGGAAAGGCGCCGGTGGCGAAGAGGCCGAGCGCCAGCGCGACCCACACGCCGGCGGCGGCGACCCACAGGACGATCGACACGAAGCGCGCGGCCGACGTGGCGTCGAGCACCCACAGGACGAACATCATCGTGCAGGCCACGACGATCGACGTCTGCCGCGACAGGCGCAGCAGCTGCAGCCATTCGCCTATGACGATGCCGACCACGACCAGCGCGAGGAGCGGAAAGCCGAACGGCCGACCCGCCGTCAGCGCGACGGCGAGCAGGGCGACCAGCACCAGCGCGGTCTGGATGCGCTGCTTCAGCACGATCGCCGCGTCGCCCGCCGCACCCCGGCGATCACGGATCGACCTGCGCGCTGGTGCGGCCGAAGCGCCGCTCGCGGGTGCGGTACGACGCGATGGCGCGATCCAGCTCGCCGGCGTCGAAGCTCGGCCAGTGCACGTCGGTGAAGTACAGCTCGGTGTAGGCCAACTGCCACAGCAGGAAGTTGCTGATGCGCTGCTCGCCGCCGGTGCGGATGAAGAGGTCGGGCTCCGGCGCGTCGTGCATGGCGAGATACGGCGCCAGCGCTTCCTCGGTGATGCGCGACGGGTCGGAGACCACCGTCGGGTCGACCGCCACCAGCCTGCGGAAAGCCGACAGGATGTCGGCCCGGCCGCCGTAGTTGGCCGCGATCGTCAGCGTCAGCCGCTGGTTGCTCTGCGTCTTGCGGTGCGCCGCGTCGATCAGTTCGCGCAGGCGCGGCTCGAAGCCGTCCAGGTCGCCGACGATGGACAGCCGGATGCCGTTGCTGTGCAGCCGCGCGACCTGTCGCTCCAGCGTGCCCATGAACAGGCGCATCAGCAGCGACACCTCGTCGGCCGGACGGCGCCAGTTCTCCGAGCTGAACGCGAACAGCGTCAGGTGGGTGATGCCGCGCACCACGCAGGCTTCGACGATCTCCTCGACGCGGTCGACGCCCTTCGAGTGACCGGCCGCGCGCGGCAGGTGGCGCGCGGTGGCCCAGCGTCCGTTGCCGTCCATGATGATCGCGACATGGCGCGGGACGTCGTCGGCCTCGGGGATCGCCAGGGTGGAGCTGGCGCGCCGCTTCAGCAGCGAGTCACCGCGCATCGGTCGGGGTCCGCGTGCACACGAGGCGACTCTTCGCGGGGGAGCAGTCGAGAATGCTCATCGTCGAGGACGGTTCGAGCGACGCTCAGACCGTCATGATCTCCGCTTCCTTCTGGGTCACCATGCGATCGATCTCGACGATGTGCCGATCGGTGAGCTTCTGCATGTCGTCCTGCGACCGGCGCTCGTCGTCTTCCGAGATCGTCTTGGCCTTCAGTTCGTCCTTGACCTGGTTGTTGGCATCGCGGCGCAGGTTGCGGATCGCGATCTTCGCGTCCTCGCCCTCGCTCTTGACGACCTTGGTCAGCTCGCGACGCCGCTCTTCCGTCAACGCCGGCATCGGCACGCGGATCTGGTCGCCGTTGGTCGACGGATTGAGCCCGAGGTCGGCCTCGCGGATCGCCTTCTCGACGACCGGGACCATCTTCTTCTCCCATGGCTGCACGCCGATCGTGCGGGCGTCGACCAGCGTCACGTTGGCCACCTGCGACAGCGCCGTCGGCGACCCGTAGTAGTCGACCTGCACGTGGTCGAGCAGTCCCGTGTGGGCGCGACCGGTGCGCACCTTGGCCAGGTCGAACTTCAGCGTGTCGAGCGACTTCTGCATCTTCTGCTCGGCATTCTTCTTGATATCGGCGATCGCCATCGTGTTTCCTGTGTACTGCGAAGCGGCTGGGTCATGCGCGTCGCACCCGCTCGAACGTCCCGGTCGTCAGACGTGGACAAGGGTGCCCTCGTCGCCCCCGTCGCAGACCCGCATCAACGCGCCCGGCTTGACGATCGAGAACACCTTGATCGGCAGGCTCTGGTCGCGACACAGCGCGAAGGCGGTGGCGTCCATGACCTGCAAATGGCGCCCGATCGCCTCGTCGAAGCTGATCGTGGTGTAGCGCGTCGCGGCCGGGTCGAGATGCGGGTCGGCGCTGTAGACGCCGTCGACCTTGGTGGCCTTCAGCACGATCTCGGCGCCGATCTCCGCACCGCGCAACGCCGCGGCGGTATCGGTGGTGAAGAACGGGTTGCCGGTCCCGGCGGCGAAGATCACGACGCGCCCCTCGTCCAGATGCCGCATCGCCTTCGGCCGGATGTACGGCTCGACGACCTGGTCCATGCGCAGTGCCGACAGCACCCGGGCATCGACGTCGGCGCGCATCAGCGCGTCCTGCAACGCCAGCGCGTTCATCATCGTCGCCAGCATGCCCATGTAGTCGGCGGTGGCGCGGTCCATGCCCGACGCGCCGAGCGCGACGCCGCGAAAGATGTTGCCGCCCCCGATCACGATCGCCAGTTCGAGCCCGGCCCGGACCACCGCCGCGACGTCGGCGACCATCGTCTCGATGGTCTCGCGATTGATGCCGAACGCGTCGTCGCCCATCAACGCTTCGCCGGACAGCTTCAGCAGCACCCGCTTGTAGGCCAGAGGCATCCCGCGCATTTCCCTGAGGTGACGTCGTAGCGGCCGCGTCGACGGAGCGACCCGACTCGCGGTCCCGTCGGCCGGGCGCACAGGCCCGGCCGGGGGCCGCCGCCTCGGCCCGGACAGCCTCCCCCGCCTCCGGGGGCAGTACACCGCGGCGGGGCAGGACCTGCTGTT
>CAHJXF010000292.1 GCA_903644065.1 Betaproteobacteria bacterium | reverse complement strand
GAGGCCGGCGACCCGCGTGTCGCAGGCGATGCAGACGATGCACGCGACGGTCAACGCAAGAGACAGCCGAGCACCACGTCGTCGATGTGCGAGACGCGCTCGTCAAGCGCCTCGCCGGCCCGCAGGTCGCGGTCGAGATCACCGACAGCATCGCGTTCGACAGGTAGAAGTACGCCAGCCCGGCGATCGAGAGGTCGAGCTGCAGCGGGTCCACGTCGCCTTGCAACACGCCGGCGCGGCGCCCGCGTTCCAGCACTCCGACCAGCGTCTCGATCAACGGCATGTTGACCTCGCGCAGGTCCGACGACTCGGCGATATGGCGCGCCTGATGGAGGTTCTCGCTGCTGAGCGGCGCGACTGACTCGAGGTGCTCGAGTCGGTCGGTCGAGGTGAACCGGATCGGCGTGCGCATCGCCTCGACCGGCGCCAGGTCGGCCAGCTGCAGCGCCTGTGCCGCGTCGCGGATGCCGCGGTCGCTCTCGTGCAACGCCCCCCGGAACAGGTCTTCCTTGTCGCCGAAACCGTAAAAGATCAGGCGTTTCGCCAGTCCGGCCCGTTCGGCGATCCGCTCCACGCGCGCGTATCCGAGGCCGCAGGCCGCGAACTCCTGCACGCGGCCGCCCGCATGCCCTTCTGCGTGCGTTCCGCGTTCCGCATTCCGCGTGCCGCGTCCCGCAGCCGCGCCGGCGCCGAGACTGCACCTTCGCCCGGCCGGCCGGCCGCTGGGCGGCAGGGTGAATCGACTTCGCTTAGTGCCTAGCGGCCATCAGTCATCGACTGGCTCGTGCGCGATCCTCGTCGGTCGTCTGCGAACGTGCAGCCGCCGTTGGTGATCGCCCGGACAGACGCGTCGGGACCGCGCTGTAGATCGTCCGGCGAGGCGCATGCCGCAGCGACCCGGCCTGCCGGACCGTGATGCGCGCATCGATGCAACGCCCCGCATATATCGGATGCGGAACGGTCGATGCCGAAGCCGGGTGATCCAGCGCGGCTCGCGAATGACGGACGCGAAGCACGCCGATCCCGGACGCGGCGCGGCAAACGGGCTCGGCTCGATCTAGCCTGCCTCCGCCTGCGCGACTCGCATGTCGCGGATCACGCGACCGCCGTCGAGCACGATGACGCGTTCGGCCGACGCGATCGTCTCCGGTCGATGCGCGATCGTGATGCGCGTCAGCGGCAGGCTGCGGATCGCCGTGTTGACGCGGCGTTCGTTGTCGAGATCGAGGTGACTGGTCGCCTCGTCGAGCAGCAACAGCCGGGGTCGCTTGTACAGCGCACGGGCCAGCAACACCCGCTGCTTCTGGCCGCCCGACAACGACGAGCCCATCTCGCCGACCAGGGTCTGGTAACCCATCGGCATCGCGGCGATGTCGTCGTGGATGGCCGCCGTCTTCGCGGCCACTTCGATCGCCGCACCGTCGTGATGGGTGTCGAAGCACGCGATGTTGTCGGCCAGCGACCCGGACAGCAACACGTCGTCCTGCGTCACGGTGCCGATCAACGCACGATAGGCGGTGGCACCGAGTCGGGCGATCGGCATCGACGCATCGGCGGCACCGATGCGGATCTCGCCTTCGGTCGCGGCGTGCAGGCCGAGCAGCAACTTGAGCAGCGTGGTCTTGCCGCACCCGGACGCGCCGACGATGGCGACCGACTCGCCCGCGTCGATGGTCAGGCTGCAGTGGCGCAGCACCCATGGCTCGCCGTCCGCGTAGCGGAACGACACGTCGCGCACCTCGAGCCGCGGCAGGATGCGCGCGGTGTCGGTCTCGAACGCCACGTCCGGCTCGGGCGCCTCGAGCGCGATGTCGGCGAGCCGTTCGGCATGCAGGCCGAGCATCTTCACTTCGACCGTCAGGTCGACCAGGCGCGCCGACCGTTCGCCGAACTGCACGCGGTAGGCGAGGAACGCCAGCAGCATGCCGAGCGACAGCGTGCGGTCGAGCACCGCACCGCCGCCGAGATACAGCAACAGCAAGCCTTCCGCGCCGGCGATGAAGGTGCTCGCCGACGCGAACCACAGGCTCATGCGCTGCGTCGCGACGTCGCGGTTCTGCACGTCGATCATCAGGTTCTGCCAGCGCGCGATGCGCTCGGCGACGCGGCCGTAGAGCTTGAGCGGCAGCGCGGCGCGCACCGACTCGAGGAAGAAGCTGTTCTCGCGGGCCGCGAGGACCAGGCGTTCTTCGGACGCGGCGCGAAACGGTCGATAGGCGAGCATGCGGATGGCGCCGTAGGCCAGCAGCGCGCAGACCACCACGGCCGTCAGGCGAACGCTATAGACGGTCATGAGCGACAGCGTCGCCAGCGCCATCACGCCGTCGAGCGCCGCGCTGATCGCACCGTTGGTCATGGTGTTGCGGATCGCGGTGAGCGAACCGAACCGCGACGTGATGTCGCCCAGATGGCGCCGCTCGAAGAACGGCATCGGCAGACGCAACAGGTGCGTGAACAACCGCGCCGACCACTGCAGCGCGAGTTGTTGATCGATCCGCAACCCGATCCAGCCGCGCGCCATGCGCAAGGCGAAGTCGATCAGCAACAAGCCGGCGCCGCCGAGCACCGCCAGGCCCAGGAGGTCGCGGTCGCCGGTGACCAGCGCGCCGTCGACGACGAACTGCGTCACGATCGGATTGACCAGCGCGATGGCTTCCAGGCCCGCGGCCAGCGCCACGATGTGGGCGATGCCGCGCTTCAGGCCGACGACGCGGCCGAGCAGGTCCGACAGCCGCAGGCGGCGCCGCGCATCGACCGCGACGAAGTCCGCTGTCGGGGCGAGTTCGAGCGCGACGCCCGTGAAGCGGGCCGAGACCTCGTGCGGCGCGACATGGTGGCGACCGACGGCGGGGTCGACGATCCAGACGCCGCGACGATCGACCCGCTCGAGGACGACGAAGTGATTGAGGTTCCAGTGCAGCACGCACGGCAACTGCAGTCGCGAGAGCTCGTCGGGCTCGCAGCGCAATGCACGCGGTGCCAGCTTCAACGCCGTGGCATGCCGCATCAGGTGCGCGAGCGTCGCGCCCTTGAGCGAAACCGAGAAGCGCTGGCGCAGATCGCGCAGCTCCACCCGCAGCCCGTGATGACCGGCCACCGTCGCGAGGCAGGCGAGACCGCACTCCGCGGCCTCGGACTGCAGGTGGACGCGGGCGATTCGGCTCACGATGACTTCGTCATGCCCGGCCGCCGGTGCCGGCGGCGGCGAGGTCGCGCGGCGACGAGGAAACGATTGCCCTGCTCGTCGAGTCGTCACGGCGAGTCCGGCGTGACGATTCCGCAATATCGGTGAATGCGAGTTGTGGGCGACGGCGGCAGGAAGCATCGGTCGGGCAGGGTGTCGTGGCGCTGTCGCGACACCGTCGGTCGCGGCATGGCGGAGTGGCGTGCTGCCAGAAGCCGAAGCCGGTGCCGATGGCGCGGCTGCTTCCCGTCCGGTTCGACGCGGCCGCAGCGAAGCCGATCCCTGCAGTGGTCGGTGGAGCGGCGACGCCCCCGACGCCGAGACCGGCCAGACCGCCCGTTCCAGCGCTGCTGTTGCGAAGGGCGGTCACGCCGACCCCTCCGCCGACGTGACGGCAAGCGACACCGGCAGCCCCGTCCCTTGCTGCACGACTCGTCAGGCGATCCACGCTTCGACGTCTCGATGAGCCGAACGGAAACGACGATCCTTGCCGCCATCGGGCGGTACGCGCTCGGCCTGCGGCCGGCAGACCATCGACGAATGCAACGACGACGGGTCGACGACGAAGCTGGACGCGCGGAGCGAACGCAGCGGCGATGCGTTCCGCCACCTCTGCGTCGAGGCCCGCGACGCAACCGCTGCGCTTGCTGTTGCGGGCTCGATCGATCGGCGCCGCGGCGCACGAGATTGCACCGACGCGGCGGACGGTGGCGACGACGCGAGCCGCGTCGTCGGGCAGGTCGGTCAGCGTCGGCCGATGGCGTTCCATGCGTCCCCCGTCGTTCGCCGCGGTGCAGTTCATGCGCTACGGGCCCGGCCGATCAGGGATCGGTCGACAGGACGGGCCGGAACGGCGGTACCGGCCGCGGAGCCGGCAGCTCGGACGGATCCTGCGACGCCCGACCTCCGCCGACCGCCAACGCTTCTTCGCTTTCGATGATTCGCATGTTGATTCCTTTCGAGTGATCGATGGCCGGAGTGGCGCACCGCGTCGTCACATTGAGCGCTCGACAGCGCGGTCGCAATCGCCGTTCGAAGGAGACCGAAGGACGAAGGCATCGATTCGACGGGTGTCGCCGTCGGCAAGACCGCTCGACGCGCTCGGGCATGTCGCGACCTGCGGCGATGAGTGCGCCGAGACGGCCACGTCGCTTCGCTTGAGGAGGCACCACGCAGCGTATCGAAGGATGGTCCAACCGGAATGCCGCAGTCCGCGTGGATTCATCCTGCGCTGCGTCCGAGCA
>CAHJXF010000291.1 GCA_903644065.1 Betaproteobacteria bacterium | reverse complement strand
AGGGTCCGTGCGGTGTCGATCAGGACTTGCTCGTTCGGTTGGGTCATCGCACGAGTCTACTGCTCACGGCCGCCGGATCGGCCCGTCCACCGGGGCCGACCGCCGCTGGCGCTTCGCACGCGCGTCGCGACAGCCGGCGCTTCCGAGACGGCAGGCACGGAACGACCATACATCGGCGTCAGATCAACTTGTCCAGCGTGATCGGCAGGTCGCGCACCCGCTTGCCGCAGGCGTTGAAGATGGCGTTGGCCACCGCCGCACCCACGCCGGTGATGCCGATCTCGCCGATGCCGTGCGCACCCATCGGGGTGTGGGGATCCGGGATGTCGGTCCACATCACCTCGATCTCGGGCACGTCGAGATGCACCGGCACGTGGTACTCGGCGAGGCTCGCATTGGCGACGCGACCGTTCCGCTCGTCGAACTGCGTCTCTTCCATCAGCGCCAGGCCGAGGCCCATGATGATGCCGCCGCGGAACTGGCTGGTCGCCGTCTTGGCGTTGAGGATGCGGCCGCAGTCGAACGATCCGAGGAAGCGCGTGACGCGCACTTCGCCGGTGACGTCGCTGACCTTCACTTCGCAGAACTGCGCGCCGTGCGAATGCATCGACCAGTGCATCGTCTCGAGTGGCGGTGGCGCCTTGCCTTCGACGACCAACTCGTGCTCCGTACCGCGGGCGAGCAGCGACGCGTAGGACTCGTGCCGCGCCGGCTCGTCGATCTTGCAGAGGCCGCCGTCGCGTCCCTCGACCTCGTCGGGCTTCAGGCCCTGCAACGGGGAATCGCCCCCGGCAAGTTTCAGCAACGCGGCGATCAGTTCGGCCTGTGCCGCCATCACCGAGGCGCCGATCGACGCCGTCTGTTGCGAGCCGCCCGCCAGCACGACGCCGGGGAAGTGCGAATCGCCGTAGCAGACCTGCACGCAGTCCATCGGCAAACCGAGACGCTCGGCCGCGACCTGGGTCTGCGCGGTCGACGTGCCCATGCCCATCTCGTGCGCGGCGATCTCCACTTTCACGGCCACGCCGCCCTGGACACCCGGGTCCTTCGACAACGTGATGCGCGCGGCGCCGCCCGGCATCCGGTAGTATGGATAGGTGGCGGTCGCGCACCCCAGCCCGATCAGCCACTCGCCTTCGCGACGCGATCCCGGCACCGGGTTCCGCTCCTTCCAGCCGAAGCGCTCGGCGCCGGCCCGCCAGGCCTCGGCGATGTGCCGCGACGAAAACTCGGACCCGTCGGTGGGATCCTTCTCGGGCTCGTTCAGGAGGCGCAGCTCGATCGGGTCCATGCCGAGCTCGACCGCCAGCTCGTCGATGCCGCACTCCAGGGCGAAGGTTCCCACCGCCTCGCCCGGTGCCCGCATGAACGTGTTGGCCAGCATGTCGATCGTCGTCGTCTCGACGTCGAGCCGGAACGTGTCGGCCGCGTAGGCATGCCGGGTCGGCAGCATGAACGGCTCGGGCATGTTGTTGTGCGGCGTCAGCGGCGTGAAGCCGGTGTGGATCATCGACGTGAGATGGCCGTCGTCGCGCGCGCCGATCGCGACGCGCTGTTCGGTGGTGGTCCGGCCGCCGACGACGCGATACACGCCTTCGCGCGACAGCACGATGCGCACCGGCCGGCCCGCGAGCTTCGACGCCGCGGCGGCCAGCACCTGGTGCTGCCACAGCGTCTTGCCGCCGAAGCCGCCGCCGACGTACGGCGACGTGACGTGCACCTGTTCCGGAGCGAGGTCGAAGATGTGCGCCATCGACCAGGCCATGTGCGCCACGCCCTGCGACGCGTCGTGGATGGTCAGCTCGACGTCGTCGCCCTCACCCTTCCACGCCAGCGTCGCCGCGTGCAGCTCGATCGCGTTGTGATTGTGGCGCGGCGTGGTGTACGTCACGTCGATGCGATGCGGCGACGCGGCCAGCGCCGCCTCGGCATCGCCGATCTCGAGCAACAGCGGCTCGCCCTGGAACTCGCCGGGCTTGGTGCCCCTGGCCTTCGCCGCCGCGAACGACGTGACCGACGCGTCCTCGTGATAGGTGACCGTGATCAGCGACTTCGCGTGGTCGGCCTGCTCCTGCGTCTCGGCCAGGACCAGCGCGACGGGCTGGCCGTTCCAGTGGATGCGGCGGTCCTGCATGATCGGCAGGTCGTTGCCGCCGGCCGCCTTGTCGGCCGACAGGAACAGCGGCATCGGCTTCATCTTCGGCGCGTTGCGGTAGGTCATGACGAGCACGACGCCGGGTGCCGCCTCGGCCGCGGCGGTGTCCATCGTCAGGATGCCGCCCTTGGCGATGGTCGAGTACGCGAGCGCCGCGTAGGCCATGCCGTCCATCGGGAACTCGGCCGCGAAACGCGCCGTGCCCTGCACCTTTTGCGGCCCGTCGAGCCGCGAGATCGGCTGGCCGATCAGGCCGTGCTTCCGCTTGATCATCGGGTCGGGCGTGCTGTTCGGCATCAGGCTGTCCGGCGCGACCTCGATCGCCTTCTTCATCACGGTCTTGACCGCGGCCTTCAGGATGCTGCTCATGCGCGAGTTCCTTTCGTCTGGTCGACCAGCGCACCGAGCACGGCGACGATGGTCCGTTGGGCGAGGTCGATCTTGAAGCCGTTGTGCAACAGCGGCTTCGCGTCGCGCAACTCGGCCGCGGCCGCGGCGCGGAAGCTCGCTTTGGTCGCGGGCTGGCCCTTCAACGATTCTTCAGCGCGCCAGGCGCGCCACGGCTTGTGCGCGACGCCGCCGAGCGCCAGCCGCACGTCCCGGATCGTGTCGCCGTCGAGATCGATGGCCGCGGCCACCGAGACCAGCGCGAACGCATAGCTCGAGCGGTCGCGCACCTTGCGGTACACCGACTGGGCGGCGAACGGCAGCGCGGGCAACTCGATCGCGGTGATCAGCTCGCCGGGCTCGAGCATCGTCTCGAGCTCGGGATGGTCCCCGGGCAGCCGGTGCAGGTCGGTCAGCGGCAACGTGCGCGTGCCGCTGGCGCTGGTCAGGTGGACGATGGCTCCCAGCGCCGCGAGCGCGACGCACAGGTCGGACGGGTGCGTGGCGACGCACGACGGCGACGCGCCGAGGATCGCGTGGATGCGATTGAAGCCGTCGATCGCGTCGCAGCCCTGGCCCGGCGAGCGCTTGTTGCAGCGGGCGCCGTCGTCGTCGTAGAAGTAGGTGCAGCGGGTGCGCTGCAACAGGTTGCCGCCCATCGTGGCCATGTTGCGGATCTGCGCCGACGCGCCGGCGACGATGGCGCGCGACAGCATCGGATAACGGGTACGCACCGCGCGATGCTCGGCGACCGCGGTGTTGCGCGCCGCCGCGCCGATCAGCAGGCCCCCGTCGGGCGTGTCGTCGATGGTGCTCGACAGGCCGGTCACGTCGACCAGCGACGCGGGACGCTCGAGCGTCTCGCGCATCAGGTCGACCAGGTTGGTGCCGCCGCCCAGGTACTTGGCGCGAGCCATCGCTGCCGGCTCGTGTGCCTGCACGCCGTCGGCGGGCGACGGGCCGGCGAGCCGGACGGCGTCCGCCGCACTCGTCGCGCGGGCATACGTGAAGGGCGTCACGACGCGGCCTCCGCCGCGTATTCCTCGCCGATCGCGGCGACGATGCCGTTGTAGGCACCGCAACGGCACAGGTTGCCGCTCATCCGCTCGCGCAGTTCGTCGTGGGTCAGCCCGATCGACTCGGCGGCGAGGTCGGCGGTGACGTTGCTCGGCACACCGCGCTTCAATTCCGCCGCCATGCCGACCGCCGAGCAGATCTGTCCTGGCGTGCAGTAACCGCACTGGAACCCGTCGTGGTCGATGAACTTCTGCTGCAGCGGATGCAGCGTGCCGTCGCTGGCCAGCCCTTCGATCGACGTGATCGAGCGACCTTCGTACTGCACCGCGAGGGCGAGACAGGAAAGGATGCGCTCGTGACCGTCGACGAGGACGGTGCAGGCGCCGCAGGCGCCCTGGTTGCAGCCCTTCTTGGCGCCCGACAGGTGCAGGTGTTCGCGCAGCAGGTCGAGCAATGAAACACGCGGATCGGCCGGAAGCGGGGCCTCCGCGCCGTTGATCGTGATGGGCATGGGATCTTTCGTGGCTGTCTTGAACTGGCTGCGCACAGTATCTCCGCGGCGCTCGACGGCGCAAGTCAGCGGATCGCGCATTCCCCGGCGGCTCGCGGCGACGCGGCAGCGGCGGACGAGGGTCGGCGAGACGACACGGGGCCGGCGTCGGCGAAGCGGAGCCGCTCCGGCCGGCCGGAGCGGCGAACAGGTCCTCGATGCGTTCGCGAGACCCTTGGCCGGACGGCAGGGCCTGCGCGCCGCGGCTTGCGACGCGTCGCGTCCACGCGCCATCGGCGTAGTCGGCGCTCGGGCGCCGTCCGGCAAGGCGTCTGCGACAGCCCGCCTAGAATCCCGCGATGCCCACCGACCGTCTCCTCGTCCTGCTCGCCGCGCTGAGCGTGGCTCTCGTCCAGCCGCTGGCGTCCGTCGCGGCGGACC
>CAHJXF010000290.1 GCA_903644065.1 Betaproteobacteria bacterium | reverse complement strand
CTTTCCGGCGCGCGGGCTTGACTCAAACCGAGACCTGCGCGAAGACCCCCGGCGTGAGAGGGCGGTAGGCGGTTGCTCCCGTCATGCCAACCCGATACCGGCTGGCCGGCTCGACATCGACTCGACCGGCCTGCTGGTGCTGACGCAGGACGGCCGCATCGCGCGCCAGTTGATCAACGACGACTCGGACGTCGAGAAGGAATACCTGGTGCGCGTCGCCGGCTCGCTGTCCGACGAGGACCTGCGACGCTTGCAGCACGGCTTGGCGCTCGACGGCATCGCGCTGAAGCCGGCCCGTGTCGACTGGCAGAACCGGGACCAACTGCGCTTCGTGCTGCGCGAAGGAAAGAAGCGTCAGGTGCGCCGCATGTGCGAAGTGGTCGGCCTGCACGTGCTGGGTCTTCGCCGCGTCCGCATCGGCCGGGTGATGCTGGGCGCCCTGCCGGTCGGACAGTGGCGGCATCTCGCGCGCGGCGAGACGTTCTGACGCCGGCGCGCGCTCAGTCGTCGACGATCTCGACGCCTGGAAACAGCTCCTCGGTGAAGCCGAAGCGCGAGAAGTCGCGGATGCGCATCGGGTAAAGGATGCCGTCGAGGTGGTCGCACTCGTGCTGTACCACGCGGGCATGGAAACCGGTCGCGACGCGGTCGATCGGCTGGCCGAAGGGATCGAAGCCGCGGTAGCGGATCGCCTCGGTGCGCGGCACCACGCCCCGCATGCCGGGCACCGACAGGCAACCCTCCCAATCCTCGCATTGCTCTTCGGCGAGCGGCTCGATGACCGGATTGAGCAGCACGGTCCGCGGTACCGGGTCGTCTTCGGGATAGCGCTGCTCGGTGGCGGCGAAGCCGAAGATGACGAGCCGCAGGTTGACGCCGATCTGCGGCGCGGCGAGGCCGGCGCCCTTCGCGTCGTGCATCGTCTCGAACAGGTCGGCGACCAGCGCGTGCAGCTCGGGCGTGTCGAAGCGCTCGACCGGCTTGGCCACGCGCAACAGCCGCGGGTCGCCCATGCGCAGGATGGGATGGATCATGTCGCTTCCTCGGGCCGAACCGCAGGCACCGCGGTCGCTGGCTGCGCGCCGCCGTCGCGCACGAACGAAACGATCAACGCCCGCACGTTGTCCATCGCGATCGCCAGCGTGCGACCGATCTCGGCCGTGGAGATCGACAGCTTGGAATCGCCCCGGCCGGCCGCGTGGTTGACGACCACCGCGAGGCCCGCGTACGGCAGGTCGAGCTCGCGGGCCAGGGCCGCCTCGGGCATCAGCGTCATGCCGACGACGTCGGCGCCGTCGCGCTCGACGCGATCGATCTCGGCCGCGGTCTCGAGGCGCGGCCCCTGCATGCACGCGTAGCAGCCGCCGTCGATCAAGGCGTGACCCTCGCGCCGCGCGACCGCCAGCAACCGGGCCCGCAGCGCCGGGTCGTAGGGCAGCGTGAAGTCGATGTGGGTGACCGGTTGCTCGGGTCCGTCGAAGAACGTGGAGTCGCGACCCCAGGTGTAGTCGAGCATCTGGTCGAGCAGCGCGATCGCGCCCGGCTGCATGTCGTCGCGGATGCCGCCCACCGACGCGACCGCGATCACGCCGTCGACGCCGATGGTGCGCAGCGCATGCAGGTTGGCGCGGTAGTTGATGGCATGCGGCGGGATGGTGTGGCCGTGGCCGTGGCGCGGCAGGAACGCCACCGGCACGTTGCCGATGCGGCCGATCGTGACCGGCCCCGACGGCTCGCCCCAGGGCGTACGGACCACCTCGCGCCGATCGATCTCGAGCTCGGCGAACGACGTCAGTCCGCTACCTCCCAGAATGCCGAACATGCAGTCCTTTCCCGGCACTTGGTCCGGATCGATGCGAAGGAAGTTCTCGAGCGAAGTCGCCCCCGAACCGGCGCGCGACCGCCCAGCGCGCGATCAGCGCGCGGTCGTGAACCCGTCGAGGTACGCCTTGAACTCGGCCCCGACCTCGCGATGCTTCAGTCCGAGCTCGACGCTCGCCTTCAGGTAGCCGATCTTCGAGCCGCAATCGTAGCGCACGCCGTCGTAGCGATAGGCGAGCACGGACTCGCTGTCGAGCAATGCGACGATGCCGTCGGTGAGCTGGATCTCGCCGCCCGAGCCGGCCTTGACTTCGCGGAGGCGGTCGAAGATCGCGCCGCTCAGGATGTAGCGGCCGACCACCGCGAGCGTGGACGGCGCCTCCTCGGGCTTCGGCTTCTCGACCATGTGCGTGATCTCCTCCAACCGCGGATCGTCGCCCGCGACGGTCGAGCCGCGCCGTGTCCCGACGATGCCGTACGACCTGGTGTCGGCCTGCGGCACGTCCTGCACCGCGAGCACGCTGACCTGCCTGGCGTCGTACACGCGGACCATCTGCTCGAGGATGCCGGGCGTGCCGTCCGGGGCATCCATCAGGTCGTCGGCCAACAGGACCGCGAACGGCGCGTCGCCCACCACCGGCCGCGCGCACAGCACGGCATGGCCGAGACCCAGCGCCTCGTTCTGCCGGATGTAGATGCAGTTGACCGACCGCGGCACCGTGTTGCGGACGATCTCGAGCAGCGCCTGCTTGTCCTTCGCCGCCAGCTCGGCCTCCATCTCGTAGGCCTTGTCGAAGTGGTCCTCGATGGCGCGCTTGCTGCGTCCCGTGATGAACACCATGTCGGTGATGCCGGCCTCGGCGGCCTCCTCGACCGCGTACTGGATCAACGGCTTGTCGACGACCGGCATCATCTCCTTCGGACTGGCCTTCGTGGCGGGCAGGAAGCGGGTGCCCATGCCGGCCACCGGAAAGACTGCTTTCTTGACGCGCATGTGTTCTCCTTGTCGTTGGTATCTCAGGGCGGCGCGAGCAGCGCCAGCAGCGCGTCCCGATCGATGATCGGGATGCCCAGCGCCGCGGCGCGGTCGGCCTTGCTGCCGGCCTCGTCGCCGGCGACCACGTAGTCGGTCTTCTTCGAGACCGCAGCAGACACCTTGCCACCGGCCGCCTCGATGCGCGCCTTCGCCTCTTCGCGTGTCAGGTCGGGCAGCGTCCCGGTGAGGACGAGCACCTTGCCGGCCAGCGGACCCGCGGTCGCTTCGACCGGTTCGTCCGCATCCACGCGATCGAGCGCGCCCTCCCCTTCCGGCCACGCGACGCCGACTTCGCGCAGCCGCGCGACGACGTCGCGATTGTGCGGCTCGGCGAGGAACTGCGCGACCGCCTGCACGATCTCGTCGCCGATGCCGTCGAGCGGCACCGGACGGAGCGGCTCCCCCCGCGCGCGTCGGCCGGCGTTCTCCTTTTGCCGCACGCGCTTGCGTTCCATCAGGCCGGTCCAGTCGGCGTCGAGCAACGCGTCGAGGCGCCCGAACTCGCGGGCCAGGACCCGGGCCACCTCCTCGCCGACATGGCGCATGCCGAGCGCGTACAGAAAACGCGGCAGCGTGGTGCGGCGCGCCGCCTGGATGCCGTCGACCAGGTTGGCCGCCGACCGGGCGGCCATGCGCTCGAGCGCGCCGACCGCGTCGACGTCGAGCGCGAAGAGATCGGCCGGCGAGTGCACCAGGCCACGGTCGACCAGCTGGTCGACGACCTTGTCGCCGAGGCCCTCGATGTCCAGGGCCCGACGCTGCGCGAAGTGCAGCAGCGCCTGCTTGCGCTGCGCCGCGCAGACCAGCCCACCGCTGCAGCGCGCGACCGACTCGCCGTCCTCGCGGACGACGGCCGAGCCGCACACGGGGCAGTCGGCCGGCATCGCGAACGGCACCGCGTCGGCGGGTCGCAGCGCGTCCACCACGCGCAACACCTCGGGGATCACGTCGCCCGCACGGCGGACGACGACGGTGTCGCCGACCCGCACGTCCTTTCGTCGCACCTCGTCCTCGTTGTGCAGCGTGGCGTTGGTCACGGTGACGCCGCCGACGAACACCGGCGCGAGCCGCGCGACGGGCGTGATCGCGCCGGTCCGTCCCACCTGCACGTCGATGGCCGCGATCGTCGTCGTCGCCTCCTCGGCCGGGAACTTGTGCGCGATGGCGAAGCGCGGCGCGCGCGACACGAAGCCCAGCCGCTGCTGCGCGGCGAAGTCGTCGACCTTGTAGACCACGCCGTCGATGTCGTAGGGCAGCCCGGGCCGCAGGCGGCCGATGCGCTCGTGGAACGCGAGCAGGCCGGCGCTGCCGGTCACGATCGCCCGCTCCTCGGCGACGGGCACGCCGAGCGCGACGAACCAGTCCAGCAGCGCCGAGTGGGTGGTCGGCGGCGCAGCGGCCGATGCGCCCGCATCGAGGCGTCCGACGCCGTAGGCGAAGAAGCGCAGCGGACGGGTCTTCGTGATGCGGGCGTCGAGCTGCCGCAGGCTGCCGGCCGCGGCGTTGCGCGGGTTGACGAACTCGCGGGCGCCGTCGGCCCGCTGGCGCGGAGCGTCGCCGGAGCCGCCGCAGGCGCGATCTCTGACGGCGCGGCGGCGGGATTTGCCGTCGCGCGCTTCGTGCTCGGCCTCGGCGAGGCGGGG
>CAHJXF010000289.1 GCA_903644065.1 Betaproteobacteria bacterium | reverse complement strand
GTCCCCTCGCCGGCGCGCCCTCCGTCCGCAAGCTCCGTCTCTATCGCGAAGGCCGCTTCGAGTTCGCTCTCGGCGCCTGGGCCGCGTCCGTCGGCCGTCCGGTGCCGTGGCCGACGGCGTGGCCGACCGCAGCCGCCTCGAAGACCGCGTCGCTCGTCGGCGTGCTCGCGCTCGGCGTGCTCGCGCTGCTCTTCGAGCCGACCACGCCGTTTCCCGGGCTCGATGCGTTCGTCGTGTGCGCGATCGGCGCGGCGTTGATCGTCACCGGGCGCGACGGATCGATCCTCTCGCAGCGCTGGCTGGCCGCGGCCGGAAGGCGCTCGTATGCGATCTACCTGTGGCACTGGCCGGTGATCGCCTGGGTCCGCTACGTGCAGTACCGACCGTCGCCGCTCGAGACCGGGCTGTTGTTGACCGGGGTCGCGCTCGCGGCCGAGGCGACCCATCGCTGGGTCGAACGTCCCGGCACGGCGCTGACCTGGCGGCCCCTGACCGCGTTCGCGCTGGCCTGCGTGCTGCCGTTCGCCGGCACGGCGCTCGGCTACCGCTACGTACGCAGTCACGATGGATTTCCCGGACGTCTCGGACCCGTGGCCCGGCATGCCGAGACGAACCTGGCGCGCTTCGACGAGCGTCAGGCGATCCGCTGCCACCGGCGGGACGCCGACGCCGACGACTGCGCGTTCGGCGACCTCGACGGTCCCGCGTCGGGACTGCTGGTCGGCGACTCGCACGCCCGCGACTTCCGGGCGTTCCTGCAAGGCCTGGCCGCCGAAGCCCACCTGCGGGTCGTCGGGCTGACGAACAGCGAATGCCTGGTTCTCGAAGGCGCCGCCAACACGAGCGGCGGCGCGGATCGCGCAGCGTGCGCCGCCGCCGTGCGGCGCGACTTCGCGTGGATCCGTTCGCGGCACTACGCCTACGTGTTCCTCGGCCAGCGCTGGATCGGCTATCCGCCCGAGGCGCTGGCCGGGCTCGACGGGGCGCTCGCGACCATCGTCGCGTCGGGGGCGAAGCCGGTGCTGCTGCTGTCGGTCGCCGAGGACGGAACCAGCCCGAAGAACTGCTTCGACCGGCCGCTCAAGCTGCACCGGTCGTCGACGGACGATTGCGCGATCGATCGCGACAACGACTTCGCGCGCGAGCCGAAGCGACGCGTCGACGCGTTGACGGACCGCATGCGCCAGAAGTACCCGACGCTGATCGTCGTCGACCTGCAGGCGGTGCAATGCCGCGGGCGACATTGCGACACCGTGATCGACGCCACGCCGATCTACACCGACACGCATCATCTTGACGCCTTCGGCGCCACGATGCTGGCCGGCCGCTACCGTCGCGAGCTCGGCAATCCGTTGCTGGGTCGATGAGCCGCGCCGCCGGGCGCTCCCGGCCCACCGCCCTCGGCGTAAAATGCGTGCATGTTCTCGCTCCGTCCGCGCCGCCTGTCCCTTGCCAACACCAGCGCGCCGCTCAACGCGGATCTCCACTGTCACTCGACCGTCTCCGACGGCCTCCTCGCGCCGGAGGAGCTCGCACGTCGCGCCCATGCGCAAGGCGTCCAGCTGTGGGCCCTGACCGATCACGACGAGTTGGGCGGACTGGCGGCGGCCGGCGCCGTCGCCGGTGAGCTCGGCCTGCCGTTCGTCGCCGGCGTCGAGATCTCGGTCAGCTGGCGCCACGAGACGCTGCACATCGTCGGCCTGCGCATCGACCCGCACCACGCGACGTTGCGCGACGGTCTCGCGACGACCCGCTCGGGACGAACGCGGCGCGCCCGCGAGATGGCCGCGCAGCTCGCCGAGGCGGGCATTCCGAACGCGTTCGAGGGCGCGCTCAACTACGTCGGCAACCCCGACCTGATCGGGCGGACGCATTTCGCGCGCTACATCGTCGAGACCAATCGCTGCGACGACGTCCGCGAAGTCTTCAGCCGCTACCTGGTGGCCGGCAAGCCCGGCTACGTGCCCATGCAGTGGGCCGCGCTCGAGCAGGCGCTGGGCTGGATCCAGGACGCCGGCGGTGTCGCGGTGGTCGCGCATCCGGGCCGCTACAAGCTGAACGACGGCGAGTTGCGCGAACTCTTCGCCGAGTTCCAGGCGCTCGGCGGCGCGGCCATCGAAGTGGTGACCGGCAGTCACACGCCCGATCAGTACAGGCGCTTCGCGACCTACGCGAAGGAGTTCGGCTTCCTCGCTTCGCGCGGCTCCGACTTCCACGGGCCCGAGGAAAGCCGGTACGACCTCGGCAGCCTGCCGCCGCTTCCGGACTCGGTCGTACCGGTCTGGCACGACTGGTAGGCCGCGAGCGGCGACGCCCGCGGCACGGTCGTCGCCGCGCCCGCCGTTCCTGTCCTTCGATCATTCCGCACGTCCTCTTCGCATGTCCCAATACTTCGCCCCGCATCCGAACGATCCGCAACCGCGCCTGATCAAGCAGGCCGCGCAGATCGTCCGTGACGGCGGCGTGGTCGCGCTGCCGACCGACTCGTGCTACGCGCTCGCCTGCCATCTCGACGACAAGGAGGCCGTGACGCGCCTGCGTCGCATCCGCGGCATCGACGACAGGCATCACCTTGCGCTCCTGTGCCGCGACCTGTCCGAGATCGCGCAGTACGCGCAGGTCGACAACGTCCAGTACCGCCTGCTGAAGGCGACCACGCCGGGGCCCTACGTGTTCATCCTGCCGGCCAGTCGCGAGGTGCCGAAGCGCGTCTCGCATCCGTCGCGAAAGACCATCGGCCTCAGGGTGCCGGCCAACGCGATCACGCAGGCGCTGCTGCGCGAGATCGACGGACCGCTGCTGTCGAGCACGCTGATCCTGCCCGGCGAGACGGTGCCGATGAACGACGGCGAAGAGATCCGCGAGCGGCTCGAGAAGGTCATCGACCTGGTCCTGGACGGCGGCGCCTGCGGCATCGAGCCGTCGACCGTCATCGACCTGACCGCGGCGGCACCGCAGTTGATCCGCGCCGGGATCGGCGATCTCGCGCCGTTCGGTCTCGAGCTGTCGTCGATCGAGTGACCGGCGACGACGCCGCCGGACCGCGCGGCCCGCGATGAACGAGATCATCCAGACCATCACGGTCTATGCGATTCCGGTCGTCTTCGCGATCACGCTGCACGACGCGGCGAAGGCCTGGGTCGCCCGCTGGTTCGGCGACCCCACCGCGTACCTGCAGGGTCGCGCGACGCTCAACCCGCTGAAGCACATCGATCCGATCGGCACGCTGGTGATCCCGATCGTGCTCGCCATCCTCACGTCCGGCCGCTTCGTGTTCGGCTACGGCAAGCCATTGCCGATCGTCTACGACAACCTGCGCAATCCGCGCGTGCACATGATCTGGGTGGCGCTGTCGGGGCCGCTCGCCAACGTGCTGCAGGCCCTGCTGTGGATGATCCTGATCGTGGCGCTGACGCTGGCCGGCTCGAGCGAGCAGTTCTTCTTTCGCGTCGCCAACGCGGGCCTGCTCGTCAACCTGGTGATGTTCGCGATCAGCATGTTCCCGCTGCCGCCGCTGGACGGCGGACGGATCGTGCTGGGCCTGCTGCCGCCGAAGCTGGCGGCGTCTTATGCGAAGGTCGAGCCTTACGGCTTCTTCATCGTGCTCGCGCTGATCGCGACCGGCGTGCTGAACGCCTGGATGGTGCCGATCATGGCGGCCACCCAGGCCGGGCTCGCGGCGCTGGTCCGCCTGTTCCTCTGACCTCCCGACGATCCGACGTCATGGCTTTCGAACGAGTCCTCTCCGGCATGCGCCCCACCGGCGCGATGCACATCGGCCACTACCACGGCGCGCTGAAGAACTGGGTGCGGCTGCAGGACCTGCACGCGTGCTTCTTCTTCGTGGCCGACTGGCATGCGCTGACGACCGCGTACGACGAGGTCGAGATCATCGGGCGAAGCACGTGGGACATGCTGATCGACTGGCTGGCGGCCGGGCTCGATCCGGAGCGCTCGACGATCTTCATCCAGTCGCGCGTCATCGAGCACGCGGAACTGACGCTGCTGCTCGGCATGGCCACGCCGCTCGGCTGGCTCGAGCGCATGCCGACCTACAAGGACCAGATCGCGAAGCTGTCTCACAAGGACCTGACCACGTACGGCTTCCTCGGCTATCCGTTGATGCAGTCGGCCGACATCCTGATCTATCGCGCGCACTTCGTGCCGGTGGGGGAAGATCAGGTCCCGCACATCGAGATCACGCGCGAGGTGGCGCGGCGCTTCAACCATCTGTTCGGTCGCGAGCCGGGAGCGGAGCTGAAGCTGAAGGCCGCGACCGCGAAGCTCGGCAAGGCCGACGGCCGCACCTTCGAGAGCTTGCGGAAGCGCTACGGCGAGCAGGGCGACGCCGAAGCGCTCGAGGCGGGCCGCCGCCTGCTGGCCGACGCGAAGAGCCTCGGCGGCGCGGACCGCGAACGGTTGCTCGGCGCGCTGACCGGCTCGCAGCGCCGGATCCTGGTCGAGCCGGGCGCGCTGCTGACCGAGTCGCCGAAGGGTCCGGGCCTCGACGGCACC
>CAHJXF010000288.1 GCA_903644065.1 Betaproteobacteria bacterium | reverse complement strand
GCCGCGCGCGCCTGCGCGGCGGCCGCGCGGAGCGGCGCGGCGTGGACCTGGATCGACGAGCTGGCGATCGTCGCGCCCTGGTTCGGGACCGTCGCCGTGTCGCCCATCACCATCGTCACGGAAGCCATCGCGACGTCGAGCTCGTCGGCCACGATCTGCGTGAGCGCGGTGCGCAGCCCCGTGCCGAGATCGACATGGCCGGCGAGCGCGATCACCCGGCCGTCGGCACCGACCGCGAGCAGCACTTCGGGGCCTTCGGCGGGATCGGCCTGCACGGCGGCGGGTTGCCCGGGCGCCGGCGGCGACCGCACCCCGACGTCGCGGACGACGAGCAGCATGTCGGGCGCCTCGAGCAGCGCGCGCCGCGACGACGGACGATCGGTCGTGCTCAAGGGACGACCTCGCGCAACGCGTCGAGAGAGGCGCGCAGGCCTGCCGTGGTTGGCCGCCCGGCCGGGTGGACGAACAGGCCGGGGATCGCCAGACGCCACGCGTCGAGCACGCCGACCGGCCGCCTCGCCATCGAAGCGCCTCGCACGGCCCCGTCGAGCCCGTCGGTCGACGTCATCGCGACACCGCGTCGATCGAGCGCAGCACCGCGTCGACGATCTCGACGTGCGTGCCGCAGCGGCACAGGTTGTGCGATAGCGCGCGACGGATCTGCGCTCCGGTCGGGCGCGGCGTCTCCGCCAGCAACGCGACCGTGGCCATGATCATGCCGTTCAGGCAATAGCCGCACTGTGCGGCCTGCGCGTCGATGAACGCCTGCTGCACCGGATGCGGACGCTCGACGGTGCCGAGGCCTTCGAGCGTGGTGATGGCCCGGCCCGCGACGCCGGTCGCGGGAACGACGCAGGCGCGCGCCGCGACGCCGTCGACCAGCACCGTGCACGATCCGCACTGCCCGAGGCCGCAGCCGTACTTCGGGCCGTTCAGCGCGAGGTCGTTGCGCAGCACGTGCAGCAACGTGGCTCCCGTCATCGATGGCACGGTCACGTCGCGGCCGTTGACGCGCAGGGCGACGACTACCGATGCGGTCAAGGACGCGGCCATCCCTCGATCGAGCGCGACGTGATGCGGGCCACGCCCGCCGCCTGCATCCGGCGCCACGCCGCCGCCAGCGATCCGTCAAGATCGATGGCGCGCGACGCATCGTCGATGACGAAGGTCGCGAAGCCCGCCTTCCGTGCGTCGAGCGCGGTCCACGCGACGCAGAAGTCGGTGGCCAGCCCGGCGACGTACACGGTGTCGATGCCGCGTGCCTGCAGGTAGGCGGCGAGGCCGGTGGAGGTCCTGCCGTCGGCTTCCATGAACGCCGAGTAGCTGTCGATGCCGCGGTGGAAGCCCTTGCGGATGACGAGCTGGGCACGCGGCAGGCGCAGGCCGTCGACCAGCGCGGCGCCCGGTGTCCCCTGCACGCAGTGGTCGGGCCACAGCACCTGCCTGCCGTACGGCAGGTCGATGGTCTCGAACGGTTTCCGGCCCGGATGCTGGCTCGCGAACGACGCGTGGTCCGGCGTATGCCAGTCCTGCGTGACGACGATGTTGTCGAAGGCCTGCGAGACCGCGTTGATGACCGGGACCACCGCGGCGCCGTCCTTGACCGGCAGCGAGCCACCCTCGACGAAGCAGTTCTGCACGTCGACGACGATCAGCATGGCGCGGTCGTTCGGCCGCAGCTTGTCGGTGGCGGGCGGCGCGACGGTCTGCGCGTGGGACGGCATCGTCATCAGCAGGCTGCACACTGCGCCGATCCGCAGGCACGACAACAGCGAATACATGGTTATTCTCCTCTTCATGCGTCAACCTAACGAACGTTCGTTTGAATCTACCTAACGTTTGTTAGGCGCATCTGTCAGTCGAGAGAACGAACGCATCGTCGCGTATCCACCTGATCGACTTCGATGCGCCCACCACGTGCGCTCGGACTGATGCCTGCAGACTCATGCCTGCAAACTCATGCCTGCAGGCTCATGCGTTCGGACCCATGCGCCCGGACTCAGACACTCAGATACGCCCGTCGCACGTCGTCGGCCCCGGCCAGCGCTTCCATCGTCCCGCTCCAGCGGATCTGGCCCTTCTCCAGCACGTACGCCCGATCCGACACCAGCTCGGCGAAGTGCATGTTCTGCTCGGACAGCAGGATGCTCACGCCTTCGGCCTTCAGCGCCAGGATCATGTGCGCCATCTGCTCGACGATCACCGGCGCCACGCCTTCCGACGGCTCGTCGAGCAGCACGAGATACGGATTGCCCATCAGCGTCCGCGCCACGGTCAGCATCTGCTGCTCGCCGCCGCTCATGCGACCGCCGGGGCGGTGCGGCATCTCGCCCAGATTGGGGAAGAGGGCGAACAGCTTCTGCTCGGTCCACAACGGCGCCGGCGTGCCGTCGGCCCAGGCACGCGGCGGCTGCCGACCGACCTCGAGGTTCTCCAGTACCGTCAGGTCGCCGAACACGCGTCGGTCCTCGGGCACGTAGCCGAGCCCGAGCCGCGCGATGTCGTGCGGCCGGGCGCGCGACACGTCGTGGTCGAGGAAGCGGATGCTGCCTTTCCGCCGCGCCAGCAGGCCCATCAGCGTCTTCAGCGTGGTCGACTTGCCGGCGCCGTTGCGGCCCATCAGCGCGACCACTTCGCCGCGCCGCACGTCGAGCGACACGTCGAAAAGGATCTGCGCCGCGCCGTACCACGCGTCGAGGCCGCTCGCCTCGAGCAGCGTCACGGACGCACCGGAAGGCACGGCGGGCGGAGCCGACACGGCCATCGGGACAGCGGCGCTCACGTCGCCACCTCGGCCTTCAGCTTCTCGAACGTCTTGCCGCTGCCGAAGTACACCTCCTGCACCTTCGGATGATCGCGGATCTCGGCCGGCTTCCCTTCGGCGATCAGGCGGCCGCGGGCCAGCACGATCAGCCGATCGGCATACGCGAACACGACGTCCATGCTGTGCTCGGTGAACAGTACCGCCATGCCGCGGTCGAGCACCAGCCGGCGCGTCAGCGCCATCAGTTCGTTGCGCTCCTTCGGCGCCATGCCGGCCGTGGGCTCGTCCATCAGCAGCAGCTTCGGCGCGTTGGCCATCGCGATGGCCAGCTCGACCCGCTTGACGTCGCCGTAGGCCAGCACGCTGCACGGCCGGTCGGCCTGCGCCTTCATGCCGACCTGGTCGAGCAGCAGCAGCGCGTCGTCGCGCCGATGGTCCGCGGCGCGGCGCCAGAACGCGTACAGCTTCGCGTCGGCCGACAGCAGCGCCATCTGCACGTTCTCGACCACCGTCAGCGACGCGAAGGTCTCGGCGATCTGGAACGTGCGGCCCACGCCGCGGTGCCAGATGTCGCGCGGCTTCCGCCCGATCAGCTCGACGCCGTCGAGCCGGATCGAGCCCGTGTCGGCGCGCAGCTGGCCGTTGACCATGTTGAAGGTGGTCGACTTGCCGGCGCCGTTCGGTCCGATCAGCGCCAGCAGCTCGCCCTTCGCGAGCGAGAAGGCGATGCCGTCGACGGCGCGGTTGCCGCCGAACGACTTGCCGAGGCCCGTGACTTCGAGGAGTTCAGGCATCGGCGCGCCGCGTGCGGAACAGGCCGCCGAAGAGACTCGCGAACGCACCCGCGATGCCCTGCGGGAACACCAGCACCAGCAGCAGGATGATGCCGCCGAGCAGCGCCCGCCAGTAGTCGGTGTTGCGCGCCACCGTGTCCTGCAGCCACGTGAAGGCGACAGCGCCGGCGATCGGGCCGGCCAGCGTCTGCAAGCCGCCGAGCAACACCATGACGAGGCCGTCGACCGATCGATTGATCGAGATCGTGTCGGGCGAGATGCTGCCCTTCGAGAACGCGTAGAGCCCGCCGGCGAGGCCGGCGAAGAGCGCCGCGACGACGAACGCGATCCACTGCACGCGCTTGACGTCGATGCCGATCGCGTCCGCCCGCAGCGGCGAGTCGCGACCCGCGCGCATCGCATAGCCGAACGGCGAGAACAGCGCGCGGCGCAGGACCAGCACGCCGCCCAGCACCAGCGCCAACGCGAGGTAGTAGTAGGCCCGCCTGTCCGCGAGCCAGGACGCGGGCCACACGCCGGTGAGGCCGTTGCTGCCACCCGTCACGTCGTCCCACTGGAAGACGATCGACCAGACGATCTGCGCGAAGGCCAGCGTCAGCATCGCGAGGTACACGCCCGACAGCCGCACGCAGAACCAGCCGAAGACCAGCGCGCCGAGCACCGCGGCGAGCGGGGCCATCCACAGCGCCAGCTCCATCGGCAGGCCGAGCGAGCGAACCGCCAGCGCAGCGCCGTACGCGCCGAGCCCGAAGTAGGCGGCATGGCCGAACGAATGCAGGCCGGCCGGCCCCATGATGAAGTGCAGGCTGACCGCGAACAGCGTGGCGGTCAGCAGGTCGATGGCCAGCACGGTGAGGTACGGCGAGCTCGCGGTCGCGATCGGCCAGGCGAGCAGCGCGACCAGCAGCAGCGCCGCGGCGATGCGGGTGGGGCGATCGGCCGGGCGCAGCGGCGCCTCCGCCGGC
>CAHJXF010000287.1 GCA_903644065.1 Betaproteobacteria bacterium | reverse complement strand
GGCGGTCCGCGCGGCGGGTCACCGCGTCGTGCCGATTCCCGGCGCGTCGGCGCTCACGACCGCGCTGTCGGCGGCCGGCGTCGACGACGGTCCGGTGCAGTTCATCGGTTTCCTGCCGGCGAAGAGCGGCCAGGCGACGACGGTCCTGCGTTCGCTCGAAGCGACCGCGGCGCACCTGGTGTTCTACGAAGCGCCGCACCGCATCGTCGACACGCTGGGCGCATTGAGCACGGTCTTCGGCGATCGCCACGTGGTCATCGCGCGCGAACTGACGAAGCGCTTCGAGACCATCCATCGCTGCCGCGCCGACGAAGCGGTCGCGTGGGTCGAGGCCGATCCGCAGCGGCTGCGCGGCGAGTTCGTCGTGATCGTCGAGGCGCCGACCGGCGCGCACGACGACGACGGGGAGCGCGCGTTGCAGCGCGCGTTGCCGATCCTGGACCGGCTGATCGCGTCGCTGCCGCTGTCGGAAGCCGCGTCGCTGGCCGCGGAGGTGACGGGCGTGTCGCGCAAAGCGCTCTACGCCGCGGCGTTGAAGCGACGCCCCGAAACGACCTAGCGCGGCGCTCCGCCATCATCGTTCGCAAGCAGGTCGTGCCGTCGGTCGAGCGAGAGCCGCAGGCCCGCCGCGCCGACCGCTGTCCAGCGCAGACGCTCGTCGCACCGGACCGCTGTCCAGCGTCGACGCCCGACGCATTGGACGGATCAGTCGACCCGCTTCGATCGGCGCCGCGACAGCCAACCGATCACGCCGAGGCCAAGACCGATCAACGCATAGGTCGACGGTTCCGGGATGTCACCGACGATCTCGCGGCCGATCTTGGTCCGCACCGCGGCGCCGAAATCCGCGAAACCGTTCGCTGGCTGCACGAACGAGCCGGTACCGCCCTGGATGTCGGTTCGATAGAAGTCGAGCACGCCGAAATCGCCGAGGATGGGCAGGCCGTTGATCTGGTCGACGCCCTGGGCCAGCGCCGCATCTCGGGCGGCCGACGTGCTGAAGCCCACGTTCTCGCGTCCGTCACCCGAGACGTCGATGATCCGGCGCGACCCGACGAACGCGTTGTCGAAGAACAGGGGCGTGGCGAAATTCAGCGCGGTGCCGGGCGCGGTCTCCATGCCGATGCCCGAGGGCCGGACCGCGCTTCCCACGGCGGCGGCGAAACTCGTCGCCGAAGCCGCCGAATCGAGCAAGGTCCAGGGCACGGCGGTCTCGGCGAAGGTCGACCAGTAGATCAGCGTCACGGCCACCGAGCGACCCGAGGCGATCGCGGCCTGAACCGAAGGATCCAGGAACGCGTCGACGTAGCCCTGGCGCTGGAGCGTGAACCTGGCGTCGTCGACGCTGCCCGACACGTCGACCAGCAGTTCGAGTTCGAGGCCGACGGGTTGTGCCTGCGCCGTCGTCGAGGACAAGCCGATCAGGACGATGCAGGCAGTCAGGAGCGTTGATTTCATCGAGTGTCTTTCCGGAGGATGGCTGGAACGGATCGATCGCATCACACCGCCACGATTCCGAAATAGACCTTGTAGTTGGCGTTCGCCCCTTTCAGATTGTTGGTCGAGCACTTGAAGCCGATGCCCTTGTACGACGAGTTGTTCGTCCGCTTGGCCAGCGTCAAAAGGTCCTTGCCGGTCAGCACGATGGTTTGCCGCCCGATGACGTCGTCGCCGAAACCGAACAGGTCGCTGACGGCCTTGCCGATGGCCGGAATGAATTTCTGGATCAACGGGCCGACGATCGCAGCGATGCCGGGACCGACGATGGGGATCAACCCGAGCGCGGCGGTGCCGAGCTGGTGGGCCGCGGTCATCGCCTTGACGATCTCGGCCTTGTACTTCTCGGGATCGCCTTGGTCGTTCTCCATGAGCTGCACCGCGAGGGCGATTCCATTCGGTTGTCCGCGATAGAGCTGCACCAGATCCGGACGACTCGTGTTCGAGTCGACGCCGCCGTAGGTCTGGCTGCGCGTGCCGCTCGAGCCGAACGGCGACACCACGCCCATCACGACATAGGGTTCGTCGGCGCCCGACAATTCCCCCGTCTCCTTGATGCAGACCAGGCCGGTGTAATGGACGGCCACTTCGCCGCAATCGATGGCACCGGTGTCCGGCCACCAGTAGATGCCGCCGCGCTGGAAGGCGTTGACCCGGCCGCCGTCGGGAAAATCGACCTCGTCGCTGCACGGATAGCCGAGATAGGAGCGCTCCCAACCGAGCTCGGCCCACTTCAGCCGGATATCGCCCCACACGGCGTTGGCGCCGGTGGCCGGCGACCACATGATCGTGGCGCTGTCGTTGTTGAAGTGGTTGTAGCGGCCCGTGCCGTCGGGGCACGGCGATTCGTCGGTGTCCGGCTTGCCCCAGCGAATGCCGCCCAGGGCGACCCACTTCTTGTAGATGTCCCCGTGGATCTCGAAGACGCTGTCTTTCACGTAACAGAGGCAGCCCGTATCGAAGTACCAGACCGCACCGTCTTTCCTGACCAGCGCGCCCAGGTGCCCCTTGACGACGGCGTCCTGCGCGAGTCGTGCCTCGAAGGCTTGCTCGATCACATTCACGCGACCCACGACGACCGGGACCTTCGTTGTCGCTTCGAACGCGCGGGGGTAGACTTTTTCGCTCAGGGTGGGCATGGATCATTCTCCAGAAAGATCGCGACGACACAGGTCCTTGCTCGCCTGCGAGGACGCAGGCGCCGGATCGTGGCCGCTCGGCGAGCCGGCCACACGACGAAGCGACTGTGCGTCGATCCGGCCCGGCTGTCCTCAAACGCCGTTGGCAAGTTCTCAAACGTTCTAAATTCGATGCCGAACCTGCCGCCTCGCCTGCATTTCGATTCCTGGGAAGTGCACGTCGCGGAACGTCGCCTGGTGCTCGACGGCGTGGTGGCGAACGTCGGCGCGAGGGCCTTCGACGTGTTGTTGACGTTGATCGAGAGCCCCGACCGGGTCGTGACGAAGGCGGAGTTGATGGACCGCGTGTGGGCCGGGCTCGTCGTCGAGGAGAACAACCTGCCGACCCAGGTCTGCAACCTGCGCAAAGTTCTCGGCTCGGGCGTGATCGCCACGATTCAGGCCGTGGCTATCGCTTCAGCGCCCGGACGGTTCCGGAGGAAGCGTCGGCGCCGTCCGCGGGCCGGCCCGCCGCGGTCCAGGCAGCGCCGGCGACGCCGTGGATGCGCACCAACCTGCCCGACGGTTTCGAGCCGTTGATCGGTCGGGCTTCGGACCTGCTGGCGCTCGGTGCATTGACCGACACCCATCGCCTGGTCACGATCGTCGGGGCCGGCGGCGTCGGCAAGACGCGTTTGGCGCAGGCGCTGCTGCGGCAGCGACACGACGCGTTCCAACACGGGGTCTGCTGGATCGAGCTGGCGTCCGTCGGATCGATCGGCGCGCTTCCCGGCGCCGTCGCGACCGCGCTCGGCATCGACTTGGGCGCAGGGGAGCCGATCAGCGCGCTTCGGGAGGCGACGGTCTCGCTGTCGCTGCTGGTGGTGCTCGACAACGCCGAGCATCTGGTCGCCGGCGTGGCGCATCTGGTCCACACGCTGCACGACGCCGCGCCGGATCTCCGCATCATCGTGACCAGCCAGGTGCCCTTGCAGTCGGCCCACGAGAAGGTCTACCGGCTGACGGCGCTGCAGATTCCGTTCGAGCGGGCGAGCGCGGCCGAGGCGATCGCCTGCGGCTCGGTCGCGTTGTTCGTCGAACGGGCGCGGGCGGTCGATTCGCGATTCGTTTTCGACGACGGCAACGCGACCGACGTGATCGGCATCTGTCGCTTGCTCGACGGGCTGCCGCTCGCGATCGAACTGGCCGCCGTGCGCGTGTCGACCCTCGGCGTGCGCCGCGTGCTCGCTTCGTTGAACGAGCGCTTCGAGTTGTTGACGCGCAGCGTCGCCCGGAACGTTCCCTCCCGACAACGCACCTTGCGCGCCACGCTGGAATGGAGCCACGGCCTGCTCGAGCCGCGCGAGCAACGCGTGTTCCGGCGCATCGCCGTCATGGCCGGCAGCGGCTCGCTGGAGCTCGTTCAGGACCTCGCGGTCGATGCCGGGCTCGCCTCCGTGGGCGACGACGCGATGACGCGCTGGGAAGCGGTCGACGCGCTCGCATCGCTGGTCGACCGGTCGCTCGTCGAAGTCGTCCAGGCGCACGACCGCCTGGTGCCGCTGCGCTATCGGCTGCTCGATTCGTCCCGTGCCTACGCGCTCGAACGGCTCGTCGAAGCGAACGAGGCCGACGCGATCCGCGGTCGCCACGCAGCGTCGATGGCGACCTGCTTCGATGTGGCGCACGCGGCACGCTGGGACGGCAGCCTGCCGGTGGACCGCTGGATGCAGGCGATCGAGATGGACCTGGACAACGCGCGCGAGGCGTTCGCGTGGGCGCGGTCACGGCGCGACGTGGCCGTGGCGCTGCGGATCGGCGCGACGCTGATGCGCGCGCTGCCGCGCTCGGTGCACGAGGAGCGGTGCGTGCTCCGGGACGTCTGCGAAGCGCTGCTGGATGCCGACCTGCCCGGTGCGGTCGCCCTGCGGACCTGGCTG
>CAHJXF010000286.1 GCA_903644065.1 Betaproteobacteria bacterium | reverse complement strand
GCCGCCGGCGCTGCCGCTGCCCGTTCCGGCGCCGCCGCTCGCCTGGGCGAACACGTCGGGGCAGCCGGCGGCGATCAGCGCGGCGACGAGCGCCGAGACGAGCGTGGACACCCGGGGTGAGATCGTCGAATCCATGCGCATTCCTCCGTCCCGGCAAACGCCGGAAGTCAGCTGCATCGACGGTGGCGGGACGCGATCGTCGACCGAACGCAAGCTCGACTGGAGCTCCACGATGAAGTTCCACCACGACCGGACGATTACCGGTCGCACCGCGACCGCCGCGAGCCGCGTCCGGTGCGTTCATCCGGCGCGTGCGCGTGCCGCGCCGTCGACCGGCGAGCGACCGCAGCGGGCACGACCGCTTTCGATGTCGCGAAGTCCGCAGATCCCGCACGCAGTCGCCGCGCACCGAGCCGCCGCAGGCTCTCGTCGAGGATGCGAAGGCTAGAGCGCGCAGCCTGCAAAGCTTGGTAATATTCCGAAACTTCGCTATACTCGCTGGCTTTTCCGAATTCGGCTGCGTCGGCCGCCGAGTCGTCATCGGAAACGCGAATTTCGTGCGCTGCGTGCAGCAGCGCCCCACAGACCCGGCCAATCGTTGTCGGGAACGGAGCAAACAATGAATCTTGGCCCTAGCTTTGGTCTAGTGGGTCGCAAGGTGGGCATGACGCGCATCTTCACGGACGACGGCGATTCGATTCCCGTCACCGTGCTCGACGTGTCGAACAACCGCGTCACCCAGATCAAGACCGACGAAGTGGACGGCTACAGCGCCGTTCAGGTCACTTTCGGCGAGCGTCGCGCGTCGCGCGTCACGAAGGCCGCCGCCGGACACCTGGCCAAGGCGGGTGTCGAGGCCGGCACCGTGCTGAAGGAGTTCCGGGTCGATGCAGCCGCGCTGGCGTCCGCGGCGGGCGAGCTGAAGCCCGGCTCGGTCGTCGCGGTCGAGAGCCTGTTCGAAGCGGGCCAGAAGGTCGACGTGCAGGGCACGACGATCGGCAAGGGTTATGCCGGCGTCATCAAGCGCCACCATTTCCGCTCCGGCCGCGCGTCGCACGGCAACTCGCGTTCGCACAAGGTCCCCGGCTCGATCGGCATGGCGCAGGACCCGGGTCGCGTGTTTCCCGGCAAGCGCATGACCGGCCACCTCGGCGACGTGACGCGCACGACGCAGAACCTGGTCGTCGCCCGCGTCGACGCCGAGCGCGGCCTGTTGCTGGTCCGTGGCGCGGTGCCCGGTGCGAAGAACGGCAGCATCGTCGTCAAGCACGCGATCAAGACGCCGCTCAAGGCCGCGAACAAGGGAGCCTGATCATGGAACTCAAGCTCATCGACGCGCAGGGTGCGTCCACCTCGAACGTCACGGCTCCCGACACCGTCTTCGGACGCGACTACAACGAGGCGTTGATCCATCAGCTCGTCGTCGTATACCAGGCCAACGCGCGCAGCGGCAACCGTGCGCAAAAGGGTCGCAGCGAGATCGCCAAGAGCACGAAGAAGCCGTGGCGCCAGAAGGGCACCGGTCGTGCCCGCGCCGGCATGGCGTCGTCGCCGTTGTGGCGCGGCGGCGGCAAGATCTTTCCCAACCTGCCGGACGAGAACTTCACGCACAAGATCAACAAGAAGATGTATCGCGCCGGCGTGTGCTCGATCCTGTCGCAGCTGGCGCGCGAAGGCCGGCTTTCCGTCGTCGACAGCTTCGCGATCGATGCGCCGAAGACCAAGCTGGTCGCCGACAAGCTGAAGGAGTTCGGCTTCGGCGTGACGTCCGGCGCGTCGACGCTGGTCATCACCGACGCGGTCGACGAGAACCTGTTGCTCGCGTCGCGCAATTTGCAGGGCGTGCTCGTCGTCGAGCCGCGTCATGCCGATCCGGTGTCGCTGGTCCAGTACAAGAACGTGATCCTCACCCGCTCCGCGATGGCCAAGATCGAGGAGATGCTGTCATGACCACCAAGTCGCAAGCCAAGCCGAGCGTCGACCGCCTGTACCAGGTGTTGCTCGCGCCGATCGTGTCCGAGAAGGCCACCTTCATCGCCGACAAGCGCGAACAGGTGCTGTTCAAGGTCACGCCGAGCGCGACCAAGCCGGAGGTCAAGGCCGCCGTCGAGATGATCTTCAAGGTCCAGGTCGAATCGGTGCAGATGCTGATCCAGAAGGGCAAGAAGAAGCGCTCGGGCAAGGTCACGGGCCGTCGCAGCGACGTCAAGAAGGCGTTCGTCAGCCTGATGCCCGGTCAGGAAATCAACTTCTCCGCGGAGGCCAAGTAACCATGGCACTCGTCAAGGTCAAACCGACCTCACCGGGCCGTCGCGGCCTGGTCAAGGTCGTCAATCCGGATCTGTTCAAGGGTCGTCCGATCGATGCGCTGACCGAAAGTCAGTCGAAGTCGGCGGGTCGCAACAACCGTGGCGTGATCACCACGCGTCATCTCGGTGGCGGCCACAAGCAGCAGTACCGGATCATCGATTTCAAGCGCAACAAGGACGTCGTCGCGGCCAAGGTCGAACGCCTCGAATACGATCCCAACCGTTCGGCCAACATCGCGCTGCTGCTGTACGCGGACGGCGAGCGGCGCTACATCATCGCGCCGAAGGGCGTCTCGGTCGGCACGCAACTGATGTCGGGGGCCGAGGCGCCGATCCGGGCGGGCAACACGCTGCCGATCCGCAACATCCCGGTCGGCACCACGATCCATTGCGTCGAGATGATTCCCGGCAAGGGCGCGCAGATGGCGCGGTCGGCCGGCACCTCGGTGATGCTGCTGGCGCGAGAAGGCGTCTACGCACAGGTGCGGCTGCGGTCGGGCGAGATCCGCAAGGTCCACGTCGAGTGCCGCGCCACCATCGGCGAGGTCGGCAACGGCGAGCACAGCCTGCGGCAGATCGGCAAGGCCGGCGCGACGCGTTGGCGTGGCATCCGGCCCACCGTGCGCGGCGTCGTCATGAATCCGGTCGATCACCCGCATGGCGGCGGCGAAGGCAAGACCGCGGCGGGCCGCGATCCGGTCAGCCCGTGGGGCCTCAAGACCAAGGGCTTCCGCACGCGTCGCAACAAGCGGACGAACAGCATGATCGTCCAGCGCCGCTACAAGAAATGATGATCGCCGCTGTCATCCCGGCGCAAGCCGGGACCCGATTTTTCCGGTTCGACATCGCACGCCGCTCGGGCTTCGGCCTGAGCCGGGGTGACACGAAGTGTGCAAGCAAGGAAGTGAACTCATGACTCGTTCAGCAAAGAAGGGCCCGTTCGTCGATGCGCACTTGGTCCACAAGGTCGATGCGGTCAAAGCGTCGGGCGACAAGCGGCCCATCAAGACCTGGTCGCGCCGCTCGACCGTGATGCCGGACTTCGTCGGTCTCACGATCGCGGTCCACAACGGCCGCCAGCACGTGCCGGTCTACGTGTCGGAGAACATGGTCGGCCACAAGCTCGGCGAGTTCGCGGTCACGCGGACGTTCAAGGGCCACGCGGCGGATCGCAAGGCCAAGAAATAAGGAACCAGGATCATGGAAACCAGAGCGATTTTGCGTGGCGTGCGCCTGTCGGCCCAGAAGGGCCGGCTGGTCGCCGACCTGATCCGCGGCAAGAAGGTGGATCACGCGCTGAACGTGCTGCACTTCAGCCCGAAGAAGGCGGCCACCATCATCAAGAAGGTGCTCGAGTCGGCCATCGCCAACGCCGAGCACAACGACGGCGCCGACATCGACGAATTGCGCGTGTCGCTGATCACGGTGGACAAGGCCACGTCGCTGAAGCGCTCGTCGGCACGCGCCAAGGGTCGCGGCAACCAGATCGAGAAGCAGACTTGCCACATCGCGATCACCGTCGCGGACACGCCGGCCGCCCGCAAGGGACACTGAGGAACACGATGGGTCAAAAAATACATCCGACCGGATTCCGTCTTTCGGTCACGCGCAACTGGACGAGCCGCTGGTACGCGGGCAACGTCGCCTTCGCCGGCATGCTCAACGAGGACCTGCGCGTGCGCGCGTTCCTCAAGAAGCGCCTGAAGAACGCCTCGGTCGGCCGCGTGGTCATCGAGCGTCCGGCGAAGAACGCGCGCATCACGATCTTCTCGTCGCGTCCCGGCGTGGTCATCGGCAAGAAGGGCGAGGACATCGAGTCGCTCAAGGTCGAGCTGCAAAAGCGCATGGGCGTGCCGGTGCACGTCAACATCGAGGAGATCCGCAAGCCCGAGATCGACGCGCAGCTGATCGCGGACTCGATCGCGCAGCAGCTCGAGAAGCGGATCATGTTCCGCCGTGCGATGAAGCGGGCGATGCAGAACGCCATGCGCCTCGGTGCCCAGGGCATCAAGATCATGTCGTCCGGACGTCTCAACGGCATCGAGATCGCGCGTCGCGAGTGGTATCGCGAAGGCCGCGTGCCGCTGCATACGCTGCGGGCCGACATCGACTATGGTTTCGGCGAGGCGCAGACCACCTACGGTGCCATCGGCATCAAGGTGTGGGTCTACAAGGGCGAGCGCCTGGCCGGCAACGAGGCGCCGGCGGTCGCGGTGCCCGAGGCCGATCGCGACGATCGTCGTCCGGGCCGGCGCGTGCCGCCGCCGGGGTCGC
>CAHJXF010000285.1 GCA_903644065.1 Betaproteobacteria bacterium | reverse complement strand
GCACGCCGCGCGGCCGGCACCCCGTGGCGCGACATGGTCGTGGCCGCGCCCGGCAAGCGCAACTGGCGCGATCCGATCGCGGCGGCGTTCGATCGCCATGCGATTCCTTGCCGCATGCTGCTCGGTTATCCCGACCGGGCGATCGACCGCGACGGCGATCACGTCCACGTGGTGACGTTGCATGCGGTCGCGACCCAGGTGTTCGACGACGTCGCCGTGCTCGGGGTCGGCGACCTGCCGTGGAAGTCGCAGACGCTCGACGAGGTGACCGGACTCCTGCAGACCGCAATGTCGCGAGCGACGCAGGCGCTGCTGGTCCTCTACTCGAAGCCGTCCTCGCTGGTCGAGCGCCTGCGATCGGCCTGAGACGTTCGCGGACGCGTCCGACGCGCGTCCGTCGCGAGTGGATCCCGCGCCGGCTACATCGCGCGAAAGTGATGGACGAACGCGCGGCTGACGCCGAGCACGTCCGGCGAGTCGCGCAGCTTCAACGACATGCGACCGGCCTCGTCGCGCACCGCCATCGCGATCTGCGAGCGACGGACCACCGTGCCTCGATGAACCTGCAGGAACACCGCTGGATCGAGCCGCGCCAGCAACTCGCGCATGCTCATGCGGATCAGCCCTTCGTCGTCGCGCGTGTGCACGCCGACGTACTTGTCGGTGGCTTCGAAGTACAGCACCCGGTCGATCGGCACGATGCGCACGCTGTTGCCGATGCCGACGTGGATGGCGTCGAGGCGTTCGTCGGGCAAGTTCGGCGCCCCCATCGACGCGAGTCCCTGAAGGTTGCGCAGCAGCCGCGCGAGATCGCCTTCGGCCGGCAGCGACGCGCGTTCGGCCAGTCGCCTCTGCAGGCGCTCGACCGTCATCGCAATACGTTCGCCGGTGACGGGTTTCAGCACGTAGTCGGCCGCCTGTCGGTCGAAGGCAGCCAGGGCGAACTCGTCGTAGGCGGTGATGAAGACGATGAGCGGCGCCGGCCGCGTGTCGGGCCACTCGTCGATCACGGCCGCGGCGACGTCGAGGCCGCTCTGTCCCGGCATCTTGATGTCGAGCAACAGGACGTCGGGCGTCGCGTCGAGCGCGAGCGCGGTGGCGGCGATGCCGTCCGACGCCTCGGCCACGATGCGCAGCTCGGGCCAGGCCTGCCGCAGCAGCTTCTTGAGCTCGGCGGCGAGAAGCGGCTCGTCTTCGGCGACGAGTGCGCTGGGCGGGTTCATCGCGGCAGCACGACGCGTGCGCGGACGCCGCCGCCGGGCAATGCCTCGACGTCGAGGCGCCCCTCGTCGCCGTACGACGTCTGCAGGCGTTCACGGACGTGGGCCAGGCCGTAGCTGTCGGGCGACGCATCGCCCGACAGGCCGATGCCGTCGTCGCACACGTCGACCCGCAGCCGGCCGTCGCTCGACGAAGCCGTGATCCGCACCGTGCCGCCTTCGACCCGCGGCTCGAGCCCGTGCTTGATCGCGTTCTCCACCAGCGGTTGCAGCAGCATCGGCGGAATCGTCGCGCCGGCCAGCGCCGGGGGCAGGTCGAAGATCACCTGGAGGCGCGACGCCATGCGGACCTTCATCAACGCGAGATAGGCGTCGAGCTGCGCGAATTCGTCGGCCAGCGTCGTCGACGCGCTGCGCGACGCGGAGAGCGTGCCGCGCAGATAGACGATCAGCTGGTCGATCATGGTCTGCGCGCGAGCGGGGTCGACGTCCACCAGCGTGCGCAGGTTGGCCAGCGTGTTGAACAGCATGTGCGGTTCGATCTGCGCCTGCAGCAGCTTGAGTCGCGCTTCGGCCATCTGCCGCTCGGTGCTCGCATGCAGCGCCGCGGCGTCGGCCATGCGTTTTCGCGACCACAACACGTACATGATTCCCGCCGACGCGATGACGGTGAACGGGAAGGCCAGGAAGGCCGCGCGATTGAGGACCGCGAGCCCGACCGGATTGCCGCACAGCAGCGCTCCGAGGTTGAGGCCGGCGAAGAGGCCGATCGGAATGCCGACCAGGCCGCGGATCAGGTAGCCGGCGAACGACGACTCGCCACCCTGCGGCTTCAGCCCGAGGCCGAGCAGGCTCATCGTGGCGAAGATGCACAGGCCGATGCACATCGAGTACACCAGGTTCTCGACGACCGCGAACAGCGTGGGCTCGAGCACGCTCATGACGAGCCCGAACAGGAGGCTGAAGGCGACCACCCGCAGCGCGATGTGCAGCCAGCCGCGGAAGCGGTCGCCGACGCTGCGTGTCGCGCAATCCGCGGCGGGCGCGACGAGAGTGTTCATGCGACCGCCGCCGGAAGGGATGCCGGCAGCCGGCGTGAGGCACTGCGCCAGGTCATCGCGGCGCGGGCCGCGAAGCCGCCCGACAACAGGCCGTAGACCAGGCCGACGGCAGCGACGAACCCGGTGTCGCGGGACAGTGCCGGCTGCAGGACGAGCGTCACGGCCACGGCGTACCGCGTGAAGAAGATCGTCATCATCAGCGCCAGCGGCAGCCAGCTGCCGGGAACCCGGAAGCGTTTCGACGCGAACGAGTATTGCACGTCGTTTCGTGGCGGCCGTCCGAGCGACAGCGCCAGCATCGCGCCGTACGCCGTGGTCCAGGCCACGATGGCGACGACGTCGGCGCCGAAGGATTGCGCGAGGCCGGCCAGCGACAGGCCGGTCATCGCGACCGGCACCGCCAGCAGTTGTCCGCGCGACACTTCGCCGGGCCGCGAACGGCGGATGCCGAGCCAGACGAGGCCGGCGAGTAGGGCGAAGACCCAGGCGGGCGTATGGCGAACGATCTCGATGAGCATGATGGGGTCCGGTCGGTGGCGAAGCGGGAGTCAAGCGGGCGCGAAAGACTTCGAGGAAGCGACGATCGACGAGGGTCGAGGTGCGCGGAAGCGCGATGCGACGACCGGTCGTGCGGCGGCCGCGAATCGCCCGCGCCATCGACCGAACGGCGATCCGGTGCGACGGGTGCTGGCTCCCGTTCGAGCACCCGCGATAATGGTCGTCGTCCGTCGACCGCGACGACCATCGCGTGCGCCCTCCCAACCCCTCGAGCGTATGAGCCGCACCGCCGCCATCGTCCGATGAAGCCGCGCATCCTCGTCGTCGAGGACGAGCCGGGCATCGCCGACACCATCCGCTACGCGTTGGCCAGCGACGGCTTCGAGCCGGTGTGGTGTGCGACCGCCCTAGCCGCGCTCGACGCGTTCGCATCCGACGCCGATGCGGCGCCGATCGCGCTCGCCATCCTCGATGTCGGCCTGCCCGACCTGAACGGCTTCGAGCTCTTCAAGCGACTGCAGCGCATCCGCGAGACGCCGGCGCTGTTCCTCACCGCGCGCGGCGACGAGATCGACCGGGTCGTCGGCCTCGAGCTCGGCGCCGACGACTACGTGACCAAGCCGTTCAGCCCGCGCGAGCTGGTGGCTCGCGTGCGGACCGTGCTGCGGCGCTGGCAGCGCGCGCCGCTGGATCGCAGCCCACCGCAGCCGCAGCCGCCGTCGCCGCTCGATCTCGATGTCGAGCGGCGCCGCATCCGCTACTACGGTCGCGCGCTCGACCTGTCGCGCTACGAGTACGGCATCCTCGCGACGCTGATCGCGCGGCCCGGCCGGGTCTACACCCGCGACGAGCTGCTCGACCGGGTATGGGACGGCGACCGCGACAGTTACGACCGCACCGTCGACGCCCACGTCAAGACGCTGCGCGCGAAGCTGAAAGCCGTCGCGGCCGACGTCGAGCCGATCGTCACCCATCGCGGCACCGGCTATGCGCTCGCCGAGGACCTGCCACCGACCGTCGAGACCGCCGATTGAGCAGCTTCGCACCAGCCGTCGACCCGTCGCCGACGCATTGCGATGGGCCACCGACGGGTCGCCCACGAGCTGTCCATGAACCACCGGCGAGCCACCGACGAGCTGTCCGCGCGCCACCGACGAGCTGCCATGAGCGACCGACGAGCCGACGATGAGCCGCCGTAACCGCATCTTCGTCGGCGTGCTGCTGGTGTACGTCGCCGGCATCGCCTTCCTGCTCTATCGCATCGTCCTCGACCTCGATCCGCGCTACCGCGAGGCGACCGAGGAGGCGCTGGTGGAGACCTCGCAGGTCCTCGCGGCGCTGGTCGAGCGCGACGTGCACGACGGCGTCATCGACCCCGGGGCGCTGGCCGACACGATGAAGACCGCTTACGCGCGCGAGATCGACGCGCAGGTGTTCGGCTTCGTCAAGACGCGCGTCGAGCTGCGCGTCTACGTCGTCGACCGCGACGGGCGCGTGCTGTACGACTCGACCGGCCGCGCGACGGGGCAGGACTACTCCCATTGGCGCGACGTGGTGCTGACGCTCGCCGGTTTCTACGGCGCCCGGACCACGCCCGACGTGCCCGGCGATTCGCGCACCGCCGTGATGTACGTCGCGGCGCCCATCCACCGCGATGCCGACGCCGAGGCGTCGATCGTCGGCGTGCTCGCGGTCGGCAAGCCGACGCAGAGCTTCGGCCAGTTCGTCGAGGCGGCGCGCAACAAGATCGTGCTGGTCGGCATCGGCTCGGCCTTCGCGGTGCTGCTGTTCGCCTTCATCGTGGCGCTGTGGCTGGTGCGGCCGTTCGGCCTGGTCGGCGACGCGGCCCGGGCGATGAGCGGCGGCC
>CAHJXF010000284.1 GCA_903644065.1 Betaproteobacteria bacterium | reverse complement strand
CGGGGCCGCGACTTGCAGGGCGGCCGGGACGACGTCCATGCACTGGCCCACCTGGGCGCGATCGACGCGCTGCTGGCATCCGGTGGCGCCCTGTTGCGCGAGGTGGCCGCCACCATCGACGTCGCCCCCGCGGCCGACGCGATGCGCATCGTGCTGCGTGTACGCGGTGCGATCGCCGACCTGAGCGAGGCGGTGCTACACCACGCGGGACGTGCGCTCGGGCCGGGGCCGCTGTGCAACGAACCCGATCTCGCGCGGCGCGTCGCGGACCTGCCGATCTTCGTGCGCCAGAGCCGCGCGGAGCACGATCGATGCGGGCAGGCGCGCGCGCTGCTGGCGGATGCGTCGGAGATGTCGCGATGCGGGTGGGCGCTGTGACGACGGCCGAGGACCTGCCGTCGCATTCGCCCGAGCGCCGCCTGATCGAGGGACGAGGGACCGACGAGGCGCGCTGGAACGCGTCCGTCCAGCTCGACCGCATGTCGTATTGCAACGCGTCGGCGTGGGCCGCGAGCTACCGGCGCGTGTGGCTGGTGGCGCCGCATCCCGACGACGAAGTGCTGGCGCTCGGCGGCACGCTCGCCCAGCTCACCGCCCTCAACGTCGAGGTGCGCGTCGTCTCGGTCTCGGACGGCGAGGCCAGCCACGGCGACTCGCCGCGCTGGACGCATGCCCGGCTGGCCGAGACCCGCGCCAAGGAGTTGCGACGCGCTCTCGATGCGCTCGGCATCGATGCCGAAGTGATCCGTCTGCGGCTGCCCGACGGCCGGATCGGCGCCCATCGTCAGGAACTGTTGAAGCGGCTGGTCGACGAAGTCGGCGAACAGGACCTGTTGCTCGCGACCTGTCGCTTCGACGGTCATCCCGACCACGAGGCCTGCGGCGAGGTGGCGTTGCTGGTCGCCGAGCTGACCGGCGCGGCCGGCTTCGAGTATCCGGTCTGGATGTGGCACTGGGCCACACCCGAAGAACCGCTGATTCCCTGGGCCCGCGCGCGGCGCGTTGCGTTATCCCCCGAGCTGGTGAAGCGGAAAAGCGACGCGATTCGCCAGTTCGCGAGCCAGATCCACACCGACGGCGATCGCGCCGCCGTGCTCCCGCCCCATGTGCTGCCGCGCTTCGAGCGGCCCTTCGAGGTGGTGTTCACCTGATGACATGGAACGCCACCCGATCGCCCCGTTCGACAAGCTGTATCGCGACTCGCCCGACCCCTGGGGCACCACGACGCGCTGGTACGAACGCCGCAAGCGCACGCTGCTGCTCGCTGCCCTGCCGCGCGAGCGCTACGGCGCAGCCTACGAGGCCGGCTGCGGGACCGGTCACATCAGCAGCGCACTCGCCGAGCGTTGCGACACGTTGCTGGCCAGCGATGCCAGCTCCGTCGCGCTCCCGTTCGCGACCCGGGCATTGGCGGCGCATCCCAACGCGACCGTGGCCCGTCACCTGCTGCCCGACGACTGGCCGGCGCGGCCGTTCGATCTCGTCGTGCTGAGCGAGGTCCTGTACTTCGTCGACACGGCTGGGTGCGATGCGATCGCCGTCGCGGCGCGCGAGAGCGTCGGCAGCGCCGGCACGGTGGTCGCGTGCAACTGGCGCGACACGATCGAGGGTCGCGGGCACAGCGGCGAAGAAGTCCATCGCCGCTTCGAGGAGGCCCTCGGGCTGCCTCGCTCGTTCGAGTACGTCGACGACGACTTCGTGCTGTCCGGATGGAGCGCGGGCGTCGCGTCGGTCGCACGCCGCGAGGGCCTGCGATGAAGCGCCGGACCCGCCGGACGATCGGCGTGGTGATCCCCGCGCACAACGAGGAGCGCCTGATCGCCGATTGCGTGGCGTCGGTGGCGCGGGCCGCCCGCGCTCCCGCGTTGGCAGGCGCCCCGGTCCACATCGTCGTGGTGTGCGACGCGTGCACCGATCGGACGGCGGAGATCGTCACGTCGCTCGGACACACGGCGTTGACCTGCGACGCGCGCAATGTCGGCCTGGCCCGCGCGCTGGGCGCCGACGCCGCGATGGCACGCGGCGCGCAGTGGCTCGCGTTCACCGACGCGGACACGGTGGTGTGCGCGCAGTGGCTCGCGTCGCAACTCGCGCTGCGCAGCGACGTGGTGTGCGGCACCGTCGGGGTCGAGGACTGGGACGTCTACGGCGACGCGATGCGGCTGCACTTCGAACGCACCTACCGGGACGAGGACGGTCATCGCCACATCCATGGCGCCAACCTCGGCATCTGCGCGGCGGCCTATCGCCGCGTCGGCGGCTTCGCCAGCCTGGAGAACAGCGAGGATGTCGCGATCGTCGGCGCCCTCGAGGCGTCGGGCGCCCGCATCGCCTGGAGCGCCGCCCCACGGGTGGTGACGAGCGCCCGGACGACGTTCCGCGCCACGGCGGGTTTCGGTGCCACGCTGGCCTCGGTCGCCGCCGCGGCCGGGATGGTCGAGGGCATTCGCGGCTGACGCGAAGGCCGGGCCGCCGAGGTCGCCCCGTTGGACGCGACGACGGTGTCCGGGGTACCGCTCGATGGCGCTCGGCGCCCGCCGTGCGTCAGCTCTTGAACGCCTTCTTCAGGTCGCTTCCCGCCAGCGACTGCGCGTCCCTGGCTTTCGAGACGACGGCCGCGGTGCCGAAGAACTCGTGCGTGACCCCCGTGTACAGCTTGTGCTGGACGGGCACGTTGGCGGCCCGCAGCGCGGCCTCGAGCAGATCGCCGTCGCTGCGCAACGGATCGATCTCCGCGTTGATGATCGTGACGCCAGGCAGACCGGCCAGCCTGGCGTGCACGAGATCGATGCGCGGATCGGCCTTGTCCGACGGCTGCGCGAGCAGCTTGTCCACGAACCAGCCGATCATCGCCTTGTCGAGGGGCTTCGCCGTGGCGCTGTCGACGTACGACGGGGTCGACATGTCGCCGGTCTGCGCCACCGGATAGATGGCGACGACATGGCGCGGTGCCGTGACGCCCGCATCGTGCGCGGCGATCGCGGTGGCCACCGCGAGGTTGCCGCCCGCGCTTTCGCCGGCCAGCGCGAGCTTCGTCGGATCGCCGTTCAGCGACGCCGCGTTCGCGGCCGCCCATTTGTACGCGGCGAGCGCGTCGTCCCAGGCGGCCGGAAACTTCGCCTCCGGGGCACGCCGATAGTCGACCGACAGCACGATGGCGTGCGCGGCTTTCGACAGGCCGCGCGCACCGCCGTCGTAGACCTCCTTGTCGGCGATCACCCAGCCACCGCCGTGGTAGTAGACGACGACCGGGAATGGCCCCTTGCCGTCCGGCGTATAGACCCGCACCGGCAGCGTCGAGGCCGGACCGGGGATGGTCCGGTCGACGCTCGTCACACCCTTGACCAGCGCGGTCGGAGACGTGTCCTTGCCCTTCGCCTGCAACACGGCCATGACGGCATCGGTGGCGGTGGGCTGCTTGCGCGCCTCGTCGGCCGACAGGCCCTCGACCGGCTTGCCGTTGAGTGCCGCCAGCGCATCGAGCACCGACTGCATGTCCTTGTCCGCCTTGTACCGGGTCCCGGTCCGGGTCGTCGTGTCGTCGGCGGCGTTGGCCGGGGCGACGATCAGCCAGGCGACCGACAGGGCCGTCGTGACGACGGCCAGGCGAAGCAGGGGACGCGCGCGACGCCGCGGGCGATTCGAGGGGAGCGTGGAGTACGACATGGGCATCCTTTCGTGCGAGTGGAGGAATCGAATCGACAAACATCGAGCAGCTTGCGAGCACGCGCGTCGCCCGCCCGTCCGGCAGGGTCCGATCGCGGCGCCGGACGCGTTGCGATGTCGCCGAGAACCGGCCGACATGCGAAATCGTCGGCCACCTACCGGGCGCGCGCCGTGGGCTCGGCTCGCTCGCGCCGACGGTTGCGAACGAAGAGCGCCTGCCCGGCTGCGGCGATGACGAGAAGGAACACGTTGCTGACCACGAAGACGTAGTTCTGCAACAACCAGCTGTAGATCACGAAGCCGGTCGACGCGGCGAGCTGGCCGATGAACAGCCACTTGGACAGGCCGGCCGTACTCGACTGTTTCCACTGGCTCCACGCCTGCCTGCCGACCGTCGCGACGAGGATGACGGTGCTGATCCAGCCGATCAGGTCGGTCATGGAACACGACCACGATGCGGTCGCGCGGAGGCGGCGATGCGGTACGGGATGGCGGCCATCGGGACCTTCGTTCGAACACGGTGGGACGCGAGCCTAGCAACGGAAAACGCCGCGCGACGTCGGACGACGACGCAGCCGGTCGCCGCAAACGCGGGCGCGAGCGCGACGTCGTCCGGTCGCGTCGCGCCACGCCGTTACGCTCGATCCGCTTAGGGATTCGACCCTGTGAACGAACGGCCACGGAAACTGTAAGAACGGGTAAGCGATATTGACGCGCTCGACCGCGTCGCCGCACATTGCCCTGGCCCGCCGTCCGCCGACGACGGGTTCGCACCGGGTGGTGCAGCGCGAACGAGGTCGAGCATGGACAAAGCCATCCCGCAGCAAGCGCCCGTCGCCCGGCGTGCGACGAAGGCCGCTGGTCCGGCCCGGTCGGGCTCGACACTGCGATCGACACTGCGATCGACACTGCGATCGACCTCGCGGTCGAGGCCGCTGACGACCGCCGCCTCGACCGCGCTGGTCGCGTCGCTGCTCGCGGCGTGCGGCGGGGGCGGCGGCGGCG
>CAHJXF010000283.1 GCA_903644065.1 Betaproteobacteria bacterium | reverse complement strand
CTCCTCGCCGCGTCCGCCGTCGGCCAGGCGCCGCCGCCTCCGGCCGGCTCCGCGCTGCCCCAGATTCCCGCGATCGGCGATGCGAGCTATCCCGGCGTCATCGCGCTGTCGGTCGACGCCACCGATTTCGAGCGACGCGTGATGCGGGTCGTCGAGACGCTGCCGGTGCGGGGCGGGCCGCTGGTGCTGCTGTATCCGCAGTGGCTGCCCGGCACGCATTCGCCGTCGGGACGGCTCGACGGGCTGGCGGGCCTCGTCTGCATCGACGGCAGCGAGGGCGCGATCGCATCGGTCGCCACCCTCGCCCCGTCCGATCCGCGGCGCATCGCGTGGACGCGCGATCCGGTCGATCCATGGGCCTTCCACTTCGACGTACCGGCGGGCGTCGCGCGGATGTCCTGCGAGTTCGAGCTGCTGTCGCCGCTCGAAGGCTCGACGGGTCGCGAGGTGATGACGCCGGCGATCGTCGGCGTCGAATGGAACCAGGTGCTGCTGTATCCCGCCGGCTTCGACTCCAGCCGCATCACCTTCCAGGCGCGACTGCGCATCCCCGACGGCTGGTCGTTCGCCACCGCGCTCGAGACCGACACGCCGACGCCTTCACCACGGATGCAGCCGACCCGCGCGGCGATCGACTTCAAGGCGGTCACGCTCGAGACGCTGGTCGACTCGCCGCTCTTCGCCGGCCTGCACGCGCGCAGCTTCGACCTCGACCCCGACGGCTCGGCGGCGGGACGGGTGCCGGTCCGGCTCGATGTCGTGGCCGACCGCGAGGCCAACCTCGAGCCGAAGCCGGAGGACCTCGAGGCGCACCGACGACTGGTCCGGCAGGCCGACCGCCTGTTCGGCTCGCGGCACTACGCGCACTACGATTTCCTGTTCGCGCTGTCGGACCAGTTCGGCGGCATCGGGCTCGAGCACCAGCAGTCGAGCGAGAACGGCGTGCGGCCGGACTACTTCACCGACATCAAGTCGTCGCTGTCGTCGCGCAGCCTGCTGCCGCACGAGTACACGCACTCGTGGAACGGCAAGTTCCGTCGCCCGGCCGACCTGACGACGCCCAACTTCAACGTGCCGATGCAGGACTCGCTGCTGTGGGTCTACGAAGGACAGACGCAGTACTGGGGCAACGTGCTGGCCGCGCGCTCCGGCATCGTCGACGCGCAGACCGCGCGCGACGTGCAGGCGATCATCGCCGCGTCGTACGACGCGCGGGCGGGACGGGTGTGGCGCAACCTGCAGGACACCACCAACCAGTCGATCGTCGGCGGTCGGGCCGACACCGAATGGACCGACTGGCTGCGCGGCGCCGACTACTACGACGAGATGGACCTCGTGTGGCTCGACGTGGACACGAAGATCCGCGAGCTGTCCGGCGGCAAGCGTTCGCTCGACGACTTCGCCCGCGCGTTCTTCGGCGTCCAGAACGGCCGCACGACGGTCCTGACCTATCGCTTCGACGACATCGTGGCCGCGCTCGACGCGATCCAGCCGTTCGACTGGCGCACGATGCTGCGCACGCGGCTGGACGGCTACGGCCCGGGCGCGCCGCTCGACGGCCTCGCGCGGGCGGGCTGGAAGCTGGCCTTCGACGACCAGGAGAGCGAGTACCTGAAGTCGGCGGGCACCGCGCGCCATGTCGCGGGTTTCGGCTACTCGCTCGGGTTCGACGTCACGACCGACGGCGGCCGGACCGCCGGCAACCGCATCACCAACGTGCGCTGGAACGGACCCGGCTTCCAGGCCGGCCTGGTCGGCCGCATGACGCTGATCGCGGTTAACGGCCGCGCTTTCACGCCGCAATTGCTGAAGGAGGCCGTCATCGCCAACCGCGACGGCCGGGCGCCGATCGAGCTCATCGCGCGGAGCGGCGACTACTACCGCACGGTGCGCATCGACTATCGCAACGGCCTGCGCTACCCGCACCTGGTGCGCATCGACGGAACGCCCGATCGCCTGACGGCGATCTTCGCGCCGAAGCCGTGACGGCCGGGCGGTGCTTCATGCGTCCCGTCCGTCGTCGCGACTGACGGGGCCAGCGGCTCGGTGACGGCGCGAGCACCGCACGCAACGCGGGGTCCTGCGTGCGCGGGGACGACGGATGGACGGTTCGGTGCAACTCGAGCATCGCAACCGCGTCGACCGTGGATCTCCGAGGCCTTCCCGTCGGACCATCCGCTCGACGACCGAGCCGCGACGCTTTCGTCGGCACGGTCGGCCGCTCACCCCGAACTCTCACCCTCGACCGCTCACCCCCGGCCACTCACTTGAGGTCGCATACCACCGGCCGCTCGACGACCGGGCCGCGGCACTTTTGTCGGCACGGTCGGCCGCTCACCCCGGGCCGCTCATCCCCGGCCCCTCACCGACCATCGCCTCCGGCCGGACCCACGCGTCGAATTCCTCGCCGCTCAGGTAGCCGCTCGCGACCGCGGCGGCGCGCAGGCTGGTGCCTTCGCGATGCGCCTTCTTCGCGATGCTCGCCGACTTGTCGTAGCCGATGTGCGGGTTGAGCGCGGTGACCAGCATCAACGAGTTGCCGACCAGCTCCGCGATGCGCTCCCGGTTCGGCTCGATGCCGACCGCGCAGTGGTCGTTGAAGCTCTTCATGCCGTCGCCGAGCAGCCGGATGCTCTGCATCATGTTGTACGCGATCATCGGCCGATAGACGTTGAGCTCGAAGTTGCCCGAGGCCCCGCCGACGTTGATCGCCGTGTCGTTGCCGAACACCTGCGCGCACGCCATCGTCAGCGCCTCGCACTGCGTCGGGTTGACCTTGCCCGGCATGATCGACGAGCCGGGCTCGTTCTCGGGGATCGACAACTCGCCGAGGCCCGAGCGCGGGCCGCTCGCCAGCCAGCGCACGTCGTTGGCGATCTTGAACAGGCTCGCCGCCAGCGTCTTCAGCGCGCCGTGCGCATGCACGATGGCGTCGGCCGCGGCCATCGCCTCGAACTTGTTCGGCGCCGTGACCAGCGGCAGGCCGGTCAGCGACGCGAGCTCGGCGGCGACCTGCTCGGCGTAGCCCTTCGGCGCGTTGAGACCGGTGCCCACCGCGGTGCCGCCGAGCGCCAGCTGGCACAGATGCGGCAGCGCCGCCTCGAGATGGCGCCGGTTGTGCTCCAGCTGCGCGACCCAGCCGGAGAACTCCTGGCCGAGCGTCAGCGGCGTCGCGTCCTGCAGGTGGGTGCGCCCGATCTTGACGATGTCCGCGAAGGCATCGGCCTTCGCGGCCAGCGTATCGCGCAGCACGGCGAGCGACGGCAGCAGCCGCTCGACGATGCCTTCGGCCGCCGCCACGTTCATCGCGGTGGGGAAGACGTCGTTCGACGACTGGCTGCGATTGACGTCGTCGTTGGGATGCACGACGCGCTCGTCGCCGCGCGGCCCGCCCATCAGTTCGCTGGCGCGGTTGGCCACGACCTCGTTGACGTTCATGTTGGTCTGCGTGCCCGAGCCGGTCTGCCAGACCAGCAGCGGGAACTCGTCGTCGTGGCGACCCGCGAGCACTTCGTCGGCCGCCGCGACGACGGCGTCGCTCTTGTCGGCCGCGAGCGTGCCGAGCGCGCGGTTGACGACCGCCGACGCGCGCTTGACGCGCACCAGCGCCCGCACGATCTCGATCGGCATGCGCTCGCCGGAGATGTCGAAGTTGCCGATCGAGCGCTGCGTCTGGGCGCCCCACAGCCGGTCGGCCGGCACGTCGATCGGGCCGAAGGTGTCGCGTTCGCTACGGGTGTTCATGGCGTTCCGTTCATTAAATTCGTTATCGGGATCGGCCGCGAGCGACCGCGCTCGTGCGGACCGACACGCGCTCAGGCACGCGCTCAGGCACGCGCTCAGGCACGCAGCCTCGTCCACAGTTGCCCGACCCATTCGTGCACCGACCACGACGAGCGCCGCAGCGCGTTGCTGTTCGGTATGAAGGACAGCGCCGTGACCGGGGCGTTCGCGTAGTAGTCGGTCGGTGCGGGCAGCACCGCCAGGCCCGTGGCCCGGAACAGCGTCACGGCGCGACGCATGTGCTCGACGTCGGTGACGAGGATGGCGGTCCCGATCCCCGCCTGTCGCAGCAGCGGCGCCGACAGCCGCGCGTTCTCCGGCGTGTCGCGCGCCGTCTTCTCGATCCAGCGGACCGGCGTGTGGAAGTCGCGCTCGAGCGCGTCGACCATGCGCTCGGCCTCCGACGTCGCGACGTCGAGCGGCGGTCCGCCGGTGACGAGGATCGGCAGATGGGTGCGGGCGGCCAGACGCGCGGCGCTCCGCAGGCGGGCCAGCGTCGCCGCGTTGACCGTGTCGCCGCCGTAGTCCGTCGCGCCCTGCTGCAAGCCGCCGCCGAGGACCACGATCGCCGCGTCGGCCGGAAGCGCGGTCGCGTCGCCGAGCGGCGGGTAGTCGCGTTCGCTTGCCCGCGCAATGGCGTTGGCCACGATCGGCAGCGAGAACGCGGTCAGCACGAGGAAGCCGAGTGCGACGAAGGCCGACCCGAGGCGCCGTCGCCGACGCCCCAGCCACAGGCCGAAGGCGATCGACAGCAACGGTCCCGACGGCAGCAGGAACAGCTCGGACAGCAGCTTTTTCGTCCAAAAGGCGAGCTGGTCGAAGTCGGTCATCGCGACGAGGGGCTGCGTCGAGTGGCCGAGTCGGCTGCGTCGGCTGCGTCGGCTGCGTCGGCTGCGTCGGCCACGTCGGCTGCGTCGGCCGCGTCGGCC
>CAHJXF010000282.1 GCA_903644065.1 Betaproteobacteria bacterium | reverse complement strand
TCGACGGGATCGAGCCGCAGCCCCGCCCGCAGCAGCCCGGCACGGGTGCGGCCGTGGACGCCGAGCGCCACGTTGTCGAGCAGCGTCATGCGCGGCCGCAGCTTGACGTGCTGGAAGGTGCGCGCGATGCCGCGCCGCGCGATGCGCTGCTGCGCGAGTCCGGTGATGTCGGCGCCGAGGAACTCGAAGCGGCCGCCGCTCGGCGCGAGCGTGCCGGTGACGAGGTTGAACATCGTCGACTTGCCGGCACCGTTCGGGCCGATCAGGCCGACGATCTCGCCGGCCGCCACGTCGAAGCTGACGTCGTCGACCGCGACCAGGCCGCCGAAGCGCTTGACCGCGCGCCGCACCGACAGCACCGGCGTGCCGCGCGACGGCAGCGTGCGGCGGGGCAGGAGCTCGGCCACGGCAAGCGGCGTCGCAGGGACGGAGGGCGCCATCGTCCGCTTGTCGCTCCGGGTGCTCGCCACGTGGCTCGTCACGTCGCTCGTCATACGGCTCGTCATACGGCTCGTCACGTAGCCCATCACGCCGCCCCGCGCCCGCTGCAGCAGCACGATAAACAGCACTGCGAACGCGACCGCCTCGAGTTGCGTGCCGCGCGCCGAGACCAGCGGCAGCACGTCCTGCAACCCGTTCTTCAACGCCATCACCAGCGCCGCGCCGACCAGTGCGCCGCTCAACCGGCCTAGCCCGCCGGCGACCGCCATCAGCAGGTACTCGATGCTGGACCGCATGTCGAACGGCGACGGGCTGACGAAGCGGTTGAGGTGCGCATAGAGCCAGCCGGCGACACCGGCCAGCAGCGCGGCCAGCACGAATAGAGAGAGACGGACGCAAAAGGCGTCGGCCCCCACACTGGCGAGCAACGTGCCGCCGCCGCGCAGACCGCGGATCGCGCGCCCGGGTCGCGACGCCAGCAAGTTGGTCGAGAACAGCAGCGCGAGTCCGACCGCGACCCAGATCAGGTAGTAGATCGCGCGCACGTCGGCGAGCACCCACGGGCCGATCGCGATCGGCGGCAGGTCGGCGAGGCCGCTGTGGCGCCCGAGCGATTCCGCATTGCCGAACAGCAGCGCGATCGACAGGCCCCAGGCGATCGTCGACAGCGAGAAGTAGTGGCCGCCGAGCCGCAGCGTCAGCGCGCCGATCGCCAGCGCCGCGACGCCGGTCAGCGCCAGGCCGAAGGGCAGCCCGAGCCACGGCGACACGTGCTGCGTCGACGTCAGCCACGCGCTCGCGTAGGCGGCGATGCCGACGAACGCCGCCTGCCCGAACGAGGTCGAGCCACCGATGCCGGTCAGCAGCACGAGCCCGAGCGCGACCAGCGCCCCGATGCCGATGTCGTTCATCAACGAGACGCCGAACTCGCCCAGCCCCAGCGGCAGCAGCCCCACGACCGCGATCCCGACCACGGCGAATGCGAAGCGACGGGCCCGCATCAGTCGATCTCGTCGACGTCGTCGTCGGCGTGATGCGCCAGCGCCGAGCGCAGCAGCAGCACCGGGATCAGCAGGCCGAAGACGATGACGTCCTTCAACGCGCCGCTGAAGAACGAGCCGAAGCTCTCGACCATGCCGACGGCCAGCGCGCCGATCGCCGTCAACGGATAGCTGACGAGCCCGCCGATGATCGCGGCCACGAAGGCCTTCAGGCTGAGCAGGAAGCCGGAGTCGTAGTAGACGGTGGTGACCGGCGCCACCATCACGCCGACGAAGCCGGCGAGCAGCGACGCGAGGCCGTAGGCCAGCATCGCCGTGCGGGCGGGCCGGATGCCGACCAGCCGTGCGCCGATGCGGTTGACCGCGGTCGCACGGAGCGCCTTGCCGGTCACCGTGCGTTCGAACGCGACGAAGAACAGCGCGCTCAGGACCAGCGCGGCCGCGAGCATCAGCGCCACCTGGCCGCTGACCGTGACGCCGTCGCCGAGCGTGAACGACCCGTCCGCGAGCGCGGCCGTGCGCGATCCTTCGGGTCCGAAGAACAGCAGGCCGAGGCCCGACATCAGGTAGTGCAGCGCGATCGCCGCGATCAGCAGCACCAGCATCGACGCGTCGGCGATCGGTTGCAGCGCGATCCGCGCCGCCAGCGGCGCGATCGGCACGACCAGCAGGACGGCGGCGATCAGCAACGCCGTGTGCGGCACGGCCCGACCGACCAGCGCGGTGGCCAGGACGCACGGCAGCGCCGGCAGCAGGCCGTAGAGCAGCAACGCGCGCGGAATGCGCCCGGCCTCGCGCCGCCGCGCCAGGGGCACGACCTCGACCACGACCGCCAGCGCGGCGAGAACGCCGACCAGCGCGACGGTCGGTGGCAGGCGCCGGGTCTCGAACGCCGCCATGCTCATCGCCGCGAACACCGCGATGTCGCCGAACGGGACGAACACGACTCGCGTGACCGAGAACACCAGCACCAGGCCGAGGCCCGCGAGCAGGTAGACGGCGCCGTTGGCGAGGCCGTCGATGCCGAGGATGGCCGCGACGTCCCAGCTCATGGCCGAGCGCCGGTCACGATCGAACGATCGGTCGGTCGGCCGGGCAAGATGCCGACGAGGTCACGGCATCAGCTTCCACTGACCCTTGTCGAGACGGATCATCACGGCGCCGCGACGGTCGAGCCCGTTCGGGTCGCCCGGCTTGTACGTGAATACGCCGTGGGTGCCGGCGAACTCGTGGGTCGAGTCGATCGCGTCGCGCAGCGCGCTGCGGAACTCCGGCGTGCCGGGCTCGGCCTTCTTGAGCGCCCGTGCGGCCGCGTCGTCGAACAGCAGCATCGCGTCGAAGGTGTACGCCGAGAAAGCGTCCGCGGGCGGCGCGCCCTGCGCCTTCTCGTAGACCTTGCGGAAGTCGAGCGATACCTTTTTCGTCGGATTGCCGTCGGGCAGCTGCTCGGCCACCATCACCGGGCCGCTCGGCACCATCAGTCCGTCGACCGACGTCCCGCCGACGCGCACGAACTCCGCTTTGACGAGGCCGTGCGTGCCGTAGAGACCGCCCTTGTAGCCGCGCTCGGCGAGCGCCAGGTAAGGCAGCGCACCCGGCGTGCCGGACGTGCCGGTGAAGACCGCATCGGGCTTCGCCGCGACGATCTTGAGGACCTGTCCCGTCACCGAGGAGTCGCTTCGCGCATAGCGTTCGTTGGCGACGACCTTGATGCCGGCGGCCTCGGCCGACTTGATCAGCGAGTCGTAGGCGAGGTCGCCGAGCGCGTCCGAGAAGCCGATGTAGCCCACCGTCTTCACGCCATTGGCCTTCATCTTGTCGACCGCGGTCGAGACCATCAGCGGGAACGACTGCGACGTGGTCACCGTGTAGCCGCCGTCGTCGGCCGGCACCGTGACCGGGGTCGGCGAGATCAGCGGCGTGTGCGTCTCGCGGGCCACCGCGGCGATGGCCAGCGCGCCGGGCACGCCCGACGTGCCGATCAGCACGTCGACCTTGTCCTCGTTGACCAGCTTGCGCGCGTTGCGCGCCGCGGTCGCCGGGTCGGACGCGTCGTCGAGCACGATCAGCTGGATCTTGTGGCCGGCGATCTCGGGCCGGTAGGCTAGCGCGGCGTGCGCGCCCTTGTCGTAGGGGATGCCTAGGGCCGAGACCGGCCCCGACAGCGATGTGATGAAGCCGACCTTGAGGTCCGCCGCGCCGGCGTCGGTCGCCATCGCCGCGGCCATCGCGATCCCCGCCGCGAGTCCGATCGCCGTCGCCCGCCGGGTGAAGCCTGTCGCTCGTCGAATCACTGGATCACTCCCTGAACACTTCGTCGTTCCGCCGCGAGTCGCTCACGGGCGGGCTTCGTTCACGTCGGCGCATGACGCGCCAGCGCCACCTTGAAAGCCAGGCCCTGCTCGTCTGCCAGCGCGGCGTCGCGCAGCTCGCGCACCGTGGCCGGTGCGAGGTGCGCACCGGCCCGGTCGACCACGTCCATCAACAGGCCGAAGTGCCGCGTGCCGCGCTCGTGGGTCTCGCTGTAGCCCTTGACCAGCCGCTGGCATCTGGCGACCTCGAGCGCCAGCTGCGGATTGACCGCCGCCGTCGCGGCGATGCGCCGCAGCCAGCCGTCGATGGCCCGTTGTTCGTCCGCATAGCGCAGCGTGGTCCGGCGCCAGCGCTTCAGGCCGGCGACCAGGTAGAGCATCAGGAAACCGCGGATCGACGTCGTCCGCACGATGCGTCCCTTTCGCGTCATCGCCTCGATGCGTCGCCGTAGCCAGCCGCTGCGTTGCAACGGGCGGCCGAGCCAAGCGGGCAGCGTCTCGCAGATCTCCTGCACGCCCGGATGCATGAACTCGGCGATCGCGAGCACCTGTTCGTCGCCGACCCGCGCCTCGCTGCGTACGCGACCGAAGCGCGTGTCGCGCGTCTTCAGGTCGGCGACCCGGATCGTGTCCTCGTACGACATCCACAACGCGAGGTGGCGCGCGGTCTCGACGGCCAGCGCGTCGTCGCCGACCCGGCCGACCGCGGCCATGCGGTCGAGATACAGCGCCGCGTAGGCCGCGTCCTGGTAGTCGACCAACCGCCGCACGCCTTCGATCAGGAAGCGGCGCGGCGCTTGGCAAAAGTCGCCGTGCACGCGACGCAGCAGTTCGCGCACGGCCGCGTCGCGCGGCTCGCGGATCACTGTCGGAACGGCCGCGTGCGGCCCATCGGGATCGTCGTTCGGCGCCTCGCGTCCCGCGCGCTCGAAAGCGATCGCGAACGCGCGCAGGCTGGCGCCGACGCCG
>CAHJXF010000281.1 GCA_903644065.1 Betaproteobacteria bacterium | reverse complement strand
CGGCGTCGCGCAGGTCGTGCCGGTCGCCGACGTCGCCCGCCTGCCGCTCGCCTGGGCCGCTGCCGGCCCGGTCGACGCCGTGTCGATCAGCAACGTGGCCAGTCCCCGTGTCGGCGAAACGGTCGAAGCCCTGGTGGACGCCGCCTGGCCCGGGGTGCGAGTCGACCAGGTCGCGTCGGAGGCTGCGCGGTGCGGTGTCGTCAACGGCTACCGGGAGCCAGCGACGCTCGGCACGGACCGCTGGATGGCGGCGATCGGTGCCCACCGCCTGTTTCCGGACCGGTCCGTGTTGATCTGCAGTTTCGGCACGGCCACCACGATCGACCTGGTCGTGACGGAGTCGCCGTGCGGAGAAGCGCGAAGCACGTTCGTGGGCGGGCTGATCCTGCCCGGCCTGACGGCCATGCGCGCGGTGCTGACGGCGAGCACGGCGCGCCTGCCGCTCGCCGACGGCGTGGTCCGCGACTTCGCCGATCGAACCGTCGACGCGATCGCCAGCGGCGTCCTCGCCGCGCAATCGGGTGCCGTAGCACTGGCCGTTCGAGACGCGCGCTCGCGGCTCGCGGCCCTGCCGCGCCCGGCGCCGCTACTGTGCGTGATGACCGGCGGCGCGACGGCGTCGATCGTCACCGATCCCGCCGCGCTGGCGGTCGAGACCGTCGTCGTGCAGGATCTGGTGCTGGACGGGCTGCAGGCCGTCGCCTTCGACCCAGCGGCCGCCGTTCGGGAACGCAGCCGGCTCGCGGCGACTTGACGAAGCTTCGATGCGCACGCTCTTTCTGCTCCTGTTGTTCGGCAATCTCCTGCTGCTCGCCGTGCAGTTCGACGTCGTTCGTGGCCTCGCCGTCGAATCGCACCCGGCGCGGCCTCCGGCGGTCAACGCCGAACGCCTGCGGATCATTCGCGACAATCCGCCGCGTAGCGCCGGTTGACCGGCCGTCGCGATCAGCCGGCCAGCGGCACGAAGAACTGGTAGGCGGCCAACCCGTCGGCGGCCGCAGCGGCGGGGCGTGCGAAGCGGACGAAATACTGCGACAGCCGCGGCGATTCGCCGCCGTTCTGCAGACTGCGCAGCGAGATGCGGCGCGCCGCCGTGGACACGTCGTCCAGGGTGCAGCGCAGGTCGAAACGCGCATATCGCCCCCCCGGCAGGGTTTGCCGTCCCAGCAGGCCGCTGCGCTCGGCCGGAACCGATTTCGCTTCCATGCCGACGTCGACGCGAAAGTCACCACCCTTCGAAATCCCGTAGATGTCGCTGGTGGCGGCGATGCACTCGAGCATCGGCGCGGGCGTCGCACCTTCGCCCGCCTGACCGTCGCGGGCCTGGCCGTCGTGACCATGGCCATCGCGCCTGTGACTCTCGCCGTTCGCAGCCGTGGCAGCCGGCCCGTGCGAGTCGCCAGGGAGCGGGCCGACGAGGTCCATCATGACCTCCATCGCGTCGTGGATGGAGCGCTGGATATCGGCACCGTTGCCCATGCCACGAACGAATGCGAAGTCGAGCGGCTGCAATTCGCCGATCCATTCCGGCTGGAGCATCGCCGTCTCCTCCGTGCGACCGTCGGCGCTGCCGGTCGTGGCCGTCGATCGATAGCGCGTCGGAGATTCGCCGGCAAATCCGGAGAACGCATGCGAGAACGCGGATACCGTCTTGTAGCCCGACTCGCGTGCGATCTGCCGGACCGGCGCCGACCCGTGCAGCAACGCGAAGGCCGCTCGCTCGAGGCGCAGCCGCTTGATGTGCTGATGCAGGCTTTCACCGAAGTACGCGCCGAACTTCCGATGGAAATGGAAGGGAGACAACCCGACCCGCTTGGCGAGGATCGAGAGGGGCAGATCCTTCTCGAGGTTCTGGTTGATGTACGCGGACAGGTTCAACAGATGCGGCTGGACGGTCATGGCTGCTCCCTCGGGTTCCTTGGCGTACGCAACCCAGCAAGCGGCGTGCCGCGGCCCGAACGAACGCCCGGAAACCTCGAGAATCAGGCGATCGACCCTCGCGACGCCGCCGGGGACACGCCGTCCGCCGCATCGCAACGGGCGGACCCGCACCCGCTCCGTCAGGGCAGGGACAGGCGGGGCGCCTCGCGTCGGGCGCGGCCGCGGGGACGGGTCGGCAGCGTCGGCAAGTCTTCCAGCGGGATGAACAGGGCGATCGAGCGGCGAACGCCGTCGGGACGGGTCGGGCCCTGCGGAAAGCGCAGGTACAGGCGGCCCGGCTTCGGACATTCGCCGCTGACCAGCAACCACTCGTCGAAGCCACGGCGCCAGGCCCGGTATAGCGCGGCCAGGGAGCCGGTTCCCTCGATGACCGCGTACCGTCCCGCCGACAGCTGGATCGCGCTGCGCGGCGGCAGGTGCCCGCGCACGCGGGTGGCCGAGCCCGTCCAGTCGGCCAGGTCGACGCCGACGCAACCCAGCCGCGCTCCCCGCGCCACGCCGTCCTCTTCGGCACGCGCCCGGGCGAACAGGCCGGGCAGCAGCTCGACGCCATAACGGTCCCCGCTTACCGGCGCTTCGGCGCTGAGTCGGGACAGCGCCGCCAGATCGCTGGTCTGCCGAGGCGCGGCCGACTCGAGCACGGCGATGGTCCGTTCCGGCTGGTCGGCGACCTGGATCGAGAACGGCGCCAGGGCCGCCGACGCGTCGGCGCCGTGCGGGAGTCCGGGCCGCTCGCGCAACGCCCGGTTGCGGAACTCGCGAGGCGAGAGCCGCGAATACGACGAGAACGCATGCGAGAACGACGACAGGCTCTTGTAACCGGAAGCGAAGGCGATCGCCTTGATGCTGCGCCGGCTCGAGCGGGGGATCGGGTAGGCCAGTTCGAACGCCGCGCGCTCCATGCGCATGCGCGTCACGAAGTCGTGCAACGTCTCGCCGCGCCAGGCCTTGAACACCCGATGGAAACGAAAGCGCGAGAGGCCGACCGTCTGTGCCAGGAATAGCAACGACAGGTCCGCGTCGAGGTGATCCTGGATGTACAGGCACGCATTGAACAGGTCGACGATATCGATCATCGGTCGCTCACTTCGAGAAGGACGATGGGAGTCGGGACGCGAAACCGGCCTGGCCTGCTCGCATTGCGAAGGCGGCGACGATCCGGCCGGTCTCGTTGCCGCGTGCGTTGCGGACCGTCGTGCGATACCAGCGCTCGCCGGCGAGACGCACGGCACCCGCCTCGTCGAGCAGGCCGAGCTGCCGCAACACGTCCATCACGACGCAATACAGCGCATCGCGATCGCCGTCGGCGATCTTGATCGCGATGCCGAGACCCGCCGACCGGATACCGATCGCCTGGACGCCGTCGGCGCCGATCTTCGTCACCCAGTCGCCGGGCGCGAGCGCCATCAGCGCCAGGTCGCTGCGGGCGGTACCCGACACCAGGTCGGGGTGCCCCGTCATCGCGTCGAACAACACCTCGAGCGAGTCGCCCTCGACCGCCGCCGCGCGGCCCTGCGCGAGGCGGGCGTACAGGCCGGCGAGCGTCGACAACGGCAGCGCGAAATTGGGAGCCGAGCAGCCGTCGGTGCCCCACGGAAGATCGTCCAAGGACCGTCCGGCGAGGTCCGCCACGGTCGACGCGACGCGCCGCTGCAGCGGCGATGCCGGATCGAGATAGCGTTCCACCGCTTCACCCGCCAGCCGGCAGGCGGCGAGGAAGCCGGCGTGCTTGCCCGAGCAGTTGTGCTGCAACGCCGACCACGATTCGTCGCCCGGCGGCGTGCGTCCCAGCGCGGCATACCAGCCCGGCACGTGGCAGCCGCACTGCAGGTGGCCGGCGTCGCAGTCCACCGACGCGAGCATCGCGGCGACCTGCTCCACGTGCATCGCCTCGCCGGAATGGCTGGCACAGGCGAGGGCGACCTGGCGCGACGTCCAGCCGCACCGCGCGGGACCATCGTCGCGCACGAACGGCAGCGCCTGGAACGGCTTCAGCGTCGAACGGGTGAAAGTGGACACCTCGGGGTCGCCCGCCCAGGCGACCAGGCCGCCGTCGGCCGACACGACGGCGATGGAGCCGAGATGCACGTTCTCGATCGACCGACGATCGAGCTCGACCGGGCGGGCGCCGGCCGGCTCCCGCGTGCGGACGACCAGCGGCTCGACGTTCATCGGGCGCCACCGACCGCGTCGAGAGCCCGGATGCGAGCCAGCGTCGCGGTGGTGGAACGGGCGTGCACGAACGGGATGGCGACCGCGCTGCCGCCCCAGCCGCGGACCAGCCGCGATTCGTCGAGCGCGTCCATGTCGTAGTCGCCGCCCTTGACGATGACGTCGGGCCGGATCTTCTCGATCAGCCGGTAGGGCGTGTCCTCGGCGAAGGTCACGACCAGGTCCACCGATTCGAGCGCGGCGAGCAGCGTCGCGCGGTCGATCTCACCGTGGACCGGACGATCGGTCCCCTTGCCGAGCCGGCGCACCGAAAGGTCGGCGTTGACCCCGACGACCAGCGACGCGCCGAGCGCCCTGGCCTGGGCCAGCACGGTCACGTGCCCGCGATGCAGCAGGTCGAAGACGCCGTTGGTGAAGATCAGCGGCCGCGGCAGGACCGCGACGCGGGCGTGCAGGTCGTCGTCCCCGAGCAACTTGCGCTCGAACGGCAACGCCAGGTCGGTGGTCATCGACGAGCCGCCTGCCCAGCGTCCGCCGCACCGACCGACGGATCAGGCGCGGTCGGGGACCGGGTGTTCACCGACCACGGCCGGGAACGCCGGCGTGGCTGCCGCCGCAG
>CAHJXF010000280.1 GCA_903644065.1 Betaproteobacteria bacterium | reverse complement strand
GCGAGGGCCAGCGTCGCGGCGATCGCAGCGACCCGCGCGCGGCGCGGTGGACGTCGCGTCGCCGGGCTCGTCGGCCGCGGTATCACCGCGTCACCACGTCGCGCTTCATCGGCGCGAGCAGTCGCAGCAGTTCGTTCTTCTCGCGCTCGCCGACGCCGTTGGCGTCGAGCGCGTCGCGCAGCGCTTCGACGAGCGCGTAGAACTCGCGCTGGCCGATGTTCATGCCGTCGTGGGCCGCCTTCATGTCGTCACCGACGTAGGTGCAGCCGCCGCCGGCCAGCGCGCACACCTGCAACACGATCTTCGCGTCGAGCTTCTGCAGGTCGACGCCTTCGAGCGAACGGTTGGCCGCGGGATCGTCGGCGACGCGCCGCAGGGTCTGTTCGATCACGCGCGTGACGACCGGCTCGCCGCCCAGCCGTTGATAGAGCGAGGGCTCGCCGTCGGCCCGCACTCCCGCCGGGCAGGCCAGGGAGACCACGAGGGCGATTGCGCTGAAACGGGACGATGACTTCATACTCGCTCGATCTTCGGTGGATCCCGAACGGGTCGGGAACAGGCGGGCCCCGCGTCCCGTCCGGGTGCGCGGGTTCACACCGGTGGATCGGCACCCACCCCGACAACTTGATAGGCGAGACCCCTGATTCCTCTCTTCCGAAACCCGTCCCCGATGCGCGCCGGCCGGCGAGGTCCGAGGCGTCTTCGCGCCGCCCTGGCGTTCGCTCTTGTGGCGCTGTGGCTGGCAATGCCGTCCCCGGCGCCGGCGCAGGGCCGGCTGCTCGCCACCGGCGGCGTCACCGAGATCGAAGGCGCCGGCGGCGGCGGCATCGTGCCGTGGGCCCTGATCGCGGGGTACGGCACGGCCGACGAGATCGGCGTGACCGCCGACTACACGTACCTCGACATCAGCGACTTCCGGCTGCAGGCCGCGTCGGCCTCGATCGGCCTCTACGACCGCGTCGAACTGTCGCTGGGGCGGCAGCGCCTCGGCCTCGGCAGCACCGTGCCCGGCCACTCGATCGAGCAGGACATCGCCGGCCTGAAGGTTCGCGTCGTCGGTGACGCCGTCTTCGACCAGGACCGCTGGTGGCCGCAGGTCGCGGTGGGCGTCCAGTACAAGCACAACCGCGACTTCGCGCTCGTGCCCCGGGATCTCGGCGCACGACGCGCGTCCGGCACCGATGCGTACGTCGCGGCGACGAAGCTGTTCCTCGCAGGCTTCCTCGGCCGCAACGTCCTCGTCGACGGCACGTTGCGGGCGACGCGCGCCAACCAGCTCGGGCTGCTCGGCTTCGGCGGCGACCTGGCCGATCGCTACCGCGTGGTGTTCGAAGGCTCGGCCGCGCTGTTCGTCACCGACCGCATCGGCATCGGCTACGAGTACCGGCAGAAGCCCAACAACCTGAGCGCGTTCCGCGAGGACGCGTTCCAGGACGTGTTCGTCGCCTGGTTGCCGAACAAGTCCGTCGCCTTCACGGCCGCCTATGCGCGGCTCGGCACCATCGCCGACAAGAAGGACCAGCGCGGCCTCTACCTGTCCGGACAGGTCGGCTTCTGAGCAACGAGGTCCGCGTCCAGCACCCTTGAAGACCGTCCTCGTCGTCGCCTGCATCGTGCTGATCCTCGCCCTCGTCGCCTTCCTGCTGTGGACGCCGGACATCGACCGCGCGTCGCTCGAGGCGCAGTACCTGCGGTCGCCGACCGACATGATCGAGGTGGCCGGCACGCGGCTCGACGTCCGCGACGACGGACCGAAGGACGCGCCGGCGATCGTCCTGCTGCACGGCTTCGGCTCGAGCCTGCACACCTGGGAAGCCTGGGCGGGGCCGCTGTCGGCCGACCATCGGGTGGTGCGCTTCGACCTGCCCGGCAGCGGCCTGAGTCCGCCCGACGCGACCGGCCGCTACGACGACGAACGCAGCGTCGACGTGCTGATCGCGTTGCTGGACCGGCTCGGCATCGAGCGGGCCACGGTGGTCGGCAACTCGATCGGCGGGCGCATCGCGTGGACCTTCGCGGCGGCGCATCCGGAGCGCGTCGACCGGCTGGTGCTGGTCTCGCCGGACGGCTTCGCGAGTCCGGCCTTCGAGTACGGCCGTGTGCCCGACGTGCCGGCGACGGTCAAGCTGATGCGCTACGTGCTGCCGAAGCCGCTGGTGACGATGAGCCTCGCGCCGGCCTACGCGGATCGGAGCCGCCTGACCGACGCGGTCGCCGCGCGCTATTACGACCTGTTGCGCGCGCCCGGCGTGCGCGACGCGATGATCGCGCGGATGCGGCAGACGGTGCGCCTCGACCCGGTGCCGCGCCTGCGCAGCATCCGCGCCCGCACGCTGCTGCTGTGGGGCACCGAGGACCGGCTCATCCCGTTCGCCAACGCGACCGATTATGTCGCGGCGATACCCGACGCGACGCTGGTGCCGCTGCCGGGCGTGGGCCACCTGCCGCAGGAGGAAGCGCCGGACCGGTCGCTCGCGGCGCTGCGCGCGTTCCTCGATTGAGCACGGGTCCCGCCCGCGCCGGCCCCCCGCCATCGCGGTCGCCGGATGGGTTCGTCCGGGTGCGTGGCGCTCGCGAGCACAACCTGAAGAACATCGACGTCGACATCCCGCGCGATGCGATCGTGGTGTTCAGCGGCGTGTCCGGCTCGGGCAAGTCGTCGCTCGCCTTCGGCACGCTCTACGTTGAGGCGCAGCGCCGCTACTTCGAGTCGGTTGCGCCGTACGCGCGACGCCTGATCGACCAGGTCGGCGTGCCGGACGTCGACGCGATCGACGGCCTGCCGCCCGCGGTCGCGCTGCAGCAGCAGCGCGGCACGCCGGGCGCGCGCTCGTCGGTGGGCAGCGTGACGTCGCTGTCGAGCCTGTTGCGGCTGCTGTATTCGCGGGCCGGCGACTACCCGCCCGGCCAGCCGATGCTGTACGCCGAGGACTTCTCTCCCAACACGCCCGAAGGCGCCTGTCCGACCTGCCACGGCCTCGGCCGGCGCTACGACGCGACCGAGCGGTCGATGGTCCCCGACGACACGCGGACCATCCGCGAGCGCGCCGTCGCGGCGTGGCCGCCGGCGTGGCATGGCCAGAACCTGCGCGACATCCTGGTCTCGCTCGGCCACGACGTCGACCGGCCGTGGCGCGACTTGCCGCAGGCCGAGCGCGACTGGATCCTGTTCAGCGACGAGCAGCCGACGGTGCCGGTGTACGCGGGCCTGACGCCGGAACAAACCCGCGCCGCGTTGCGCCGGAAGGCCGAGCCGAGCTACCGCGGCACGTTCACCGGCGCCCGCAAGTACCTGTTGCAGGCCTTCGCCACGACCGGCAGCGCGTCGATCCGCAAACGCGTGGCGCGCTATCTCGTCGCCACCGCCTGCCCGACCTGCGACGGCAAGCGACTGAAACCGGAGGCGCTGTCGGTGACGTTCGCCGGACACGATCTCGGCCAGCTCTCGCGGCTGCCGATGACGGAAGTGATGCGGGTGTTGCGCCCGGCGGCCGAGAATCGGGCGGATGCGCACAGCGATGCGCGCACCGATGCGCACGGGGATGCGCACGGGGATGCGCACGAAGATGCACGTCTAGGTGCCCGCATCGATGCGCACGTCGTCGACCGCGGCCAGGCGCACGACGACATCGCCCGCCGCGTGGCGGCCGGTGGCTCCGCGCACCAGGGGGCACCGGACGTGCGGCGCACGCCGAACCGGTCGATCGAGAAGCGCATCGCCGCCCGGCGCATCGCCGACGACGTGGTGGAACGCGTGGCCACGCTGGTCGACCTCGGCCTCGGCTACCTGTCGCTCGACCGCATCACGCCCACGCTGTCGCCCGGCGAGCTGCAACGACTGCGCCTCGCCACGCAGATCCGCTCCAACCTGTTCGGCGTCGTCTACGTGCTCGACGAGCCGTCGGCCGGGCTGCATCCGGCCGATGGCGAAGCGCTGCTGGTCGCGCTCGAGCGCTTGAAGCGGGCCGGCAACTCGCTGTTCGTGGTCGAGCACGACCTCGACGTGCTGCGTCGGGCGGACTGGATCGTCGACGTGGGGCCGGACGCCGGCGAGGCGGGCGGCCGCATCCTCTACAGCGGCCCGCCGGACGGCCTGCGCGCCGTCGCCGCGTCGCATACGGCGCGCTACCTGTTCCCCGTCGACGCGGCGCCCGCGTCGCGACCGCGCGGCGCACGCGGTCGACTCGAACTGATCGGCATCACCCGCAACAACCTGCGCGACGTCACGGTGTCGCTGCCGCTCGGCGTGCTGACCGCGGTCACCGGCGTGTCCGGCTCGGGCAAGTCGAGCCTGATCGGCCAGGCGCTGGTCGATCTCGTCGCCGCCCAGCTGGGCCAGGCTCCGACGACCGAGATCGACGACGTCGACGACGACGCGGTGCCCGACGACGACGTCGAGGTCGCGACCGAAGGCTCGATCGCCGGCGACGTCGGCGCGATCCGTCGCCTGGTGCGCGTGGACCAGAAGCCGATCGGCCGCACGCCGCGCTCCAACCTCGCGACCTACACGGGGCTCTTCGACGCGGTCCGTCGATTGTTCGCGGCGACGCCCGAGGCGCGGGCGCGTCGCTACGACGCGGGCCGCTTCTCGTTCAACGTCGCGAAGGGCCGCTGCGCGACGTGCGAGGGCGCGGGCTTCGTGTCGGTCGAGCTGTTGTTCCTGCCGAGCGTGTACGCGCCGTGCCCGACCTGCCACGGCGCCCGCTACGACGAAGACACGCTCGCCGTGCGC
>CAHJXF010000279.1 GCA_903644065.1 Betaproteobacteria bacterium | reverse complement strand
CGGTCTTCGACCGCGACGACCGCGCCGCCCGCTTGGCGGCGACCGGGGCCTTGCTGGCTGGCTTCCTCATCGACCTCTCCGGAACGGCGGTGATCCCGTGCACGAGGCCGGTCGACCGGAGACCCGATCGACCGGCCCGGGCGCTGCGCGGGCTGGGAGCGTATCACCACGGGTCGCCACGATCTCGTGGGCGTGGCTGCGGTTCGACGGCGGCTCAGGCCGCGGCGCGCTTGCTGCGAGCCTTGGCTTCCGAGGTCGCGGCGACGACGGTCGCTGCGTTCTCCGCCGCCGCATCCACCGTCGCGCTGACGGCCTCTTCGACCAGGGCGACGCGCTCGACGAGACGCTTCGTGCCTTCGACCACCTGACCGGCGATCTGCAGCGACAACTGGGCGGCGGGCATGTTGATCTTGGTCATCGTGTCGACGACCGGCGTGCCGACCACCGACTCCAGACGCTCGCCCATGCCGCCGAGCCGCTTGATGCCCTGCGTCGTGCCGTCGGTGATCCGGTCGATGGCGAGGTCGGCCTGCTCGGTCGCGCGATTCACACCGCCGACGAAGAAGCCCGACAGCTGCTGATGGGCCGACAGCATGCTGGCGCGGATCGACTCGCTGACCATCGGCAGCGAAGGCGATTCCAGCATCGACGTGTAGCGCTCGTTGAGTTGCGCCACGACGCGCTGGGTGCCGAGGCGATAGGCGTTGACGACGTGCTTGCCGGCGAGGCCGTATTGACCGACGACATCGATGGCAACGGTGTTCAGGGTGATATCGGACATGGTGTCTCCAGGTGATCGGGCGCGGCAGGCAGGACGCGATGCCGCCGGAGCCGGTGCGTCTGTCGACCGCGGCACGACTCCATGGACCGCATCTTCGTTCGCGGAGCCTGGGGTATGAAAACTAGAAACGCGGGAAAGTTAGGGCGCCTGGCCTAACGGCGCGGGACCGCCGACGCGCGCGATCGACGAGCGGTCAGCCCAGCGCGCCGGTCGCGCCGGTCGCGCCCAGGCTCGGGAAGGCGCTCGCCAGCCGCTGCACGCGACCGGCGCCGCGGGCGTCGTAGCCCGGCAGCGCGTCGACGGCGGCACGGAAGTCCGATCCCTGCACGATCGCCAGCACGTCCCGCATCACCGGCGCCTGCAGCGCCGCTTCGTCGCACATCAGGAAGTAGCGCTCGTTGGCGAGCGGGATGAAGTCGAGCTTGAAGCGGCGCGCCGGCGTCTCCAGACCGAAGCCGGCGTCGGCCATGCCGCTGGCCACGTAGGCCGCCACCGCCGCGTGCGTGAACTCGCCCTGCTCGAAGCCGCTCACCGCATCGCTGTCGACACCGGCTTCGGCCATCAGTCCCTCGAGCAGGAAGCGCGTGCCCGAGTTGCGTTGCCGGTTGATGAAGCGCACGTCGTCGCGCAACAGGTCGCGCGGCTCGTAGATCTTGAGCGGATTGCCGGCCGCGACCATCAGTCCCTGCCGGCGCGTGGCGAGGTCGATGATCGCTTGACGCGCCGGGTCCATCCAGCGGCGGTAGTGCCGCAGCGCCGGCTGCTGCTGCGCCCCGAGCGGGATGTGGAAGCCCGCCAGGTCGCAGGCGCCGTCGCGCAACGCGGCCGGCGCCTCGAGGCTGCTGACGTACTTGCGCTCGAACGCGATGTCGCGCGCCGACAGGAACTCGAACAGCGTCTCGATCGCGAAGCCGTGGCTCGCGTGGATGCGCAGCAGCGCGGGCTCGGTCCGCAGCACCGTCTCGATCTCGGCCTCGAGTTCGGACGCCAGCGATTCGAGGCCCGGCGAGAGGCGCGCCTGGATGCGCTGGTCGGCCCAGACCAGCTTCTGGCCCAGCGTCGTCAGGCGCGACCCGCGGCCGCGCTCCATCTTGAGCAGCGCCGCGTCGAACAGCGTCTCGCCCTGCCGGATCAGGTCCCAAGCGTGGCGATACGACGTGCCCGACTTGTGGCAGGCCGCCGACAGGCTGCCGCTGTCCTGCACTTGCGCCAGCAGCTCCAGCAGCCGGGTCGGCAACGACTTGCCGTCCGGGAAGCGGATGGTCCACTGCGGCTTGATCGAGATCCGCTTCATCGTCGTGATCGACCTCCTGGTCACTCCGTAGGTAGTCCGCCTTAGGAGCCGGCGGGCATAACCGCTGCGCCGCCCCGCGCTTATTGCGGCGTGGCTCGCCGACGCCTACATTCGCGTGCGTGCCCCCGAACGCCACGGCGATGGCAGGGGTCCGATTGAATGATGCACCCATAAGAAATCACAGGAGACGACCGTGGCATCGATCGCTGCAGACCACTTACCGGTGGGCCCGCCGGGGCACGGCTTCCTGTCGAAGGAAAGGACCATCGCCGGGCCGGGCTTCAACCGCTGGCTGGTGCCACCCGCGGCGCTCGCGATCCATCTGTGCATCGGCATGGCCTACGGCTTCTCGGTGTTCTGGTTGCCGCTGTCGAAGATCGTCGGCGGCAGGGAGTCGCTGGCGTGCTCGAAGGACACCACGCTGCTGACCGAACTCTTCACCACCAGCTGCGACTGGAAGATCTCGAGCCTCGGCTGGATGTACACGCTGTTCTTCGTGCTGCTCGGCTCGTCGGCCGCGCTGTGGGGCGGCTGGCTCGAGCGTGCCGGTCCGCGGAAGGCGGGCGTGGTCTCCGCGTTGTGCTGGTGCGGCGGCCTCGCGATCTCGGCGCTCGGCGTGGCCACCCATCAACTGTGGCTGATGTGGCTCGGCTCGGGCGTGATCGGCGGCATCGGGCTCGGGCTCGGCTACATCTCGCCGGTGTCGACGCTGATCAAGTGGTTTCCCGATCGCCGCGGCATGGCGACCGGCATGGCGATCATGGGCTTCGGCGGCGGCGCGATGATCGGCTCGCCGCTCGCCAACGAGCTGATGAAGGCCTTCGCGACGCCGTCCGATCCCGGCGTCGCCACGACCTTCCTCGCGATGGCGGCGATCTATTTCGTCTTCATGATGGGCGGCGCGCTCGGCTATCGCGTGCCGGCCAGCGGCTGGCGGCCGAAGGGCTGGGCGCCGCCCGTCGCGGCAGCGGCCGGCACCATGATCACGCAGCGCCACGTGCACGTCGGCAAGGTGTGGGGCATCCCGCAGTTCTGGCTGGTGTGGATGGTGCTGTGCATGAACGTGTCGGCCGGCATCGGCGTGATCGGCATCTCGAGCCCGATGCTGCAGGAGGTGTTCGGCGGCAGGCTGATCGGCAACGCGCTGCGCTTCGGCGACCTCGACAAACCGCAGCTGGCCGCCATCGCGACCGTCGCCGCGGGGTTCACCGCGCTCCTCAGCCTGTTCAACATCGGTGGCCGTTTCGTCTGGGCCAGCCTGTCCGACCGGTTGGGCCGCAAGACGACCTACGTGGTGTTCTTCGTGCTCGGCGGGCTGCTCTACGCGAGTATCTCGGCCAGCGCCGGCAACGGCAGCAAGCTGCTGTTCGTCGCGGCCTTCTGCATCATCCTCAGCATGTACGGCGGCGGCTTCGCGACCGTGCCGGCGTATCTCGCCGACCTGTTCGGCACGCAGATGGTCGGTGCCATCCACGGCCGGTTGCTGACCGCCTGGGCCACGGCCGGCATCCTCGGCCCGGTGGTCGTCAACTACATGCGCGAGTACCAGCTCGGCCTCGGCCTGCCGCGCGAGCAGGTCTACAACCAGACCATGTTCATCCTGGTCGGCATGCTGATGATCGGCCTGGTGTGCAACCTGCTGGTCAAGCCGCTGGACGCGAAGTGGTTCATGACCGACGACGAGCTGGCGCGCGAGAAGGCGCTGTCGCACGAAAAGGCGCGGGCCGCGTCGATGGACGGCGTGGTCGCCCGCGGCGACTCGCGGAGCACTACGCTGGTCGCGGTGCTGGCCTGGGCGGCCGTCGGCCTGCCACTCGCGTGGGGCGTGTATCGCACGCTGCTGAGCGCGGCCAAGTTCTTCAACTGATCGTCACCACCGCCGCATGCAAGAGCAACCCATCCGCATCGTTCGCAAGCCCCGGCCGATCGACCTGGCCCTCGTCGAGGAACTCGTCGCGCGGCATCGCGACGTGCCCGGCGGCCTGATGCCGCTGCTGCACGCGATCCAGGAAGCGATGGGCCACGTGCCGCCCGACGCGGTGCCGGCGATCGCGTCCGGCCTCAACCTGTCGCGCGCCGAGGTGCACGGCGTCATCACGTACTACCACTTCTTCCGCAGCGAGAAGCCGGGCCGGCGGGTGGTGCAGGTGTGCCGCGCCGAGTCGTGCAAGTCGGTCGGCGCCGACGCGTTGCTGGCGCACGTCGAGGCGGTCCTCGGCTGCAGGTCTCATCACACGCGCGACGACGGCGCGGTGACGCTCGAGCCGGCCTACTGCCTCGGCCTGTGCGCGATGTCGCCGTCGATGATGATCGACGACCGGCCGTACGCGCGCATGACGCCCGACAAGTTCGATCGCCTGGCGCGGCAGATGGAGATCGCGGCGTGAGCACCCGGGTCTACGTGTCGTGCGATTCGGCGGCGCTCGCGGTGGGCGCGGACGAGGTGGCCGCCGCGCTGGTCGCCGAATGCGCCCGACGCGGTGCCGCGATCGAGCTGGTCCGCAACGGCTCGCGCGGCCTGTTATGGCTCGAGACGCTGGTCGAGGTCGCGACGCCGGCCGGGCGGGTCGCGTACGGTCCGGTGCTGCCGGAGGACGTCCCGTCGCTGCTCGACGCCGGCCTGCTGGCCGGCGGCGACCATCCGCTGGCTCACGGCCCGACCGAAG
>CAHJXF010000278.1 GCA_903644065.1 Betaproteobacteria bacterium | reverse complement strand
GGAGCCGGTCCGCGACGGCATGGGCCGGCGGACTCGCGACGGCATGGGCCGGCGGACTCGCATGACCTGCGGACGGCGTCTTGCGTGCGTTCATCCGCGCATTTAAAGACAGCGCCGGCCGCACGGCAACAAAAAGGTCCGATCCGTCCGCGAGCGGTGATTGCATGAACATTCATGTATCGGTCACGAACGCGTGGCCGTCGCGCCGTGGCGCCGACCCCGCTCCGGGAGCGCCGACCGCGCTCCGCGGCATCCCGCCGGCCTGTCACGACCGTCGCTTCGGACGTTCGACGCCGGTCGCTGCTCGTCCACCGCACGCGCGATCGAAGTCACCGCGACGTGCCGGTGACCCTCGGGCGGCGGGTCGCCGACGCCGTGCCGCCGAACGCCGCTTCCGCGTCGCTCTGCACGCTGCCGCCCTGCACGGTCACCGTCGGCTCGTGCCGCTCGCCCTCGCCGGTCGACACGATGACGGTGACCATCGCCAGCGCGCAGACGAGCACCAGCACCGTCATCTCGATCACCACGAACACGGCATTCGGTCGACGTGCGGTGGCCGCTCGCAGGCCGGCGCGGCGCAATGCGGCGCGGTCGTTCGACGGCGATGGATCACGCTCTGCTGGGCTGCTCGACTGCATGGAAATCTCCGGATCGACGGCCGTTCGCCGCCGACCGAAGCTTCGCGCCGGTCGACCTACGGATCACCCACCGATGCGGACGGGCCGACTGCGGGACATCGCATCCGTCGCCGGGCCGCGACACGTGTCCGGCAAGACGGCACGAGTCGACGGATCACGCCGTTCATCCGGGATCGGTAGGCGATCGGTGGGCCGAGCCGCGCGATGCTGCAGAGGTGCACCGGGCCTTCGTGCGACCGCCCTGCCCCGCCCGCCGCGCAGATGCTGTGCGGCCCGACCCGATGGAGACCGCCATGTGGTTCTAAACCAGACCTCCCGCTCAATCGCCGAGGAACTCGGCGAACGCCTTCAGCCCCTCGACGTGGTCGGAGACCACCTTGATGATCACGACGATGGGGACGCTCAGCAGCACGCCCCACACGCCCCAGATCCAGCCGAACAGCAGCAGCCCGATGAACACCGACACGGTGTTCATCTTGGCGATGCGCCCGGCCATCCAGGTCGTGAGCACGACGCCGACGAACGCGGCGATGATCAACGACAGGCCGGCGACCAGGAGCGCCATGCCGATCGAGCCGAACTGCATCAGCGCGGCACCGCCGGTCGCCAGCGCGACGACCACCGGGCCGAAGTACGGCACGATGTGCAGCACGCCGGCCACGACGCTCCAGGTGCCCGCGTTGTCGAGGCCGACCACGCGGAACGCGGCCCAGGTCAGCGCGCCGAGGATGATGTTCGACACCAGCAGCATCGTCATGAAGCGCTGGATCGACAGGTTGATCTGGTCGAACATCTGCACCGATATCCTCTTCTCGGACAGCGTGCGTCCGGCGACCTTGACGAACTTGCGCTTGAACTTGTCGCCGGCCAGCAGGATGAAGAACGCGAGGAAGATCGTCATCAGCATCTGGCCGAAAGCCGCCAGCGCGCTGCGGCTGCCGCTCAGGAACAGGTCCTTCATGCGCAGGCCCGACTGCTGCACCACGAGCACGGTGGCGTTGTCGTTGCGCCGGCCCGCACCGTCCCCGGTCGCCTGGTCGGTGGCCTTTTGCAGCGCGTCGGCCGCGCGTCTCACGTTGTCGAAGCCGAGTCCCTTGTTGGCATCGAATGCGTCGACGGCGCGCGACACCTTGGCGACCACCGCCGGGACCTGGTCGATGATGGCTTGCGCCTGGAAGCGCAACGCATAGACGCTCATCACGCCGGCCGCCGTCAGCACGCCCATCACCAGCGACGCGCCGAGCCAGCGCGGCACGCGCCGGCGTTCGAGGAACGACACCGCGGGATCGAGCGCGTAGGCGAACAGCACCGCGACCACCACCGGAATGACGAAGCTGGCGGCCGTCTGCAGCGCATACAGCACGGCCAGGATGGCGAGGGTGACGACCGCGGCGCCGCGAGCGTCGACCGGCGGCAGCGGATTGGGCGTGTCGCTGGCGAGGACGACCGGCTTCTCGTCGGCCGGCACGCCATCGTCGACCGGGTCAACCTGTCGCAGGCTCATGCGCCTTGCCTCTGCAGGTTGGCGCGCAGCGCGTCGTCGATCGTCGCGACGCTCTCGCGCAGGTGCGCGCGGCTCTCGACCGAGAGTCGACCGCCCAGCGCGCGCTGGATCGAGGCCTTCAACGCGATCACGTTGTCGCGCTGCAGGCTGCGCTCGTCGGCCAGCGTCGCGGTGCGCGGCATCAGCAGCGTGTTGACGGCACGCTTGAGATGCTCGCGCTGCAGGTTGCGGCGCATGCGGCCGATGTCCCGGCCGCTCGCGAGCTCGCTCCAGATCGCGTTCTGCAGCGCGCCGTAGAGCTGCGCCAGCGTCAGCAGGTGGCGTGGCTGGCTGCTCATGTTCTCGGCGTCGCCGAGGCGCCGGGCGACCGGATCGGACAGCAGGTGATCGAGGACGCCGGCCTGAATCGCCAGCACGCGTCCCGGCAGGTAGAAGGCGGTCTTGTTGCTGCCGTTGGGGTCGCCGCGGTCGAGGTAGTCCACCCCCAGCCGGCTGATGAACTCCGGCCTGAAGCGGAAGCTGTCGACCGAGAACAGCTGCGTCGCGAGCAGGTCGAGCGCCTGCCTTTGGCGCGCGGCCTCGACCGGCGTGTACAGCGCACCCCCCGTGTCGAAGGCCACCGTGCGCTGCCGGGTCGTCTGCGGCGCGCGCTGCCCGTCGAGCGCCACGTGGTTGCGGCTGGTCGTCACGCCGCCGACGTACTTGGCGATCAGCGGCGCGGCGCGGGCGATCTCGTTGAAGCCGCGCTCCACGTTGCGACGGACGACGAGATAGCTCTCGTCCGGCTTCATCGGCCGGTTCTGCAGGCGGTCCCACAATTCGCGCGACAACGCGAAGCGCTTCCGGTAGTACGCGAGCGGGTCGTCGCCGAGATCGAAGCGGTTGACTTCGGGATCCATGCCGTCCGGTCCGGCATCCGCGTCCTCGTCGGTCGCGAACGCCAGCGTCGGGTCGGTGCTGCGCGCCGCGATCTTGGCAAGTTCGGGTCGCTCGGCCTCGGGCGTCGGCGCGTCGATCGGCTTGTAGCCGTACTCGATGGCCCAGTAGTCGTAGGGGCCGAGACCGCTCATCACGTACTCGCCCTGCCGTTCGCCGCTGGTCGCGATGTTGAACGGCGTGTAGTCCATCACCGAGCCGGTCAGCCCGTTGGCGCGCGTGAACGACGCGTCCTGCAGCTGCGACGTCGTGCGGATCGTCGACGCGTGGAAGTTGTGCCGCAGGCCGAGCGTGTGGCCGACCTCGTGCGTGACCACGCCGCGCAGGTAGGCCTTCGCGAAGCGATCCGCCTCGTCGCTGTCGGCCGCCACCTCGCCGCGCACGTCGAGGAGGCCGAGGGCGAACGCCTCCTCGCCGATCGCCTCGGCCGCGAAGTCGCATTGCATCGCGCGATCGGCGTCGAGCAGTGCGCCGGCCGGAGGCCGCGGCTCGGGCAGCGCCTCGCTGATCAGCGTTTTCGCGTTGCGCGTGAAGACGTCGGGGATGGCGATGTCGGCGTCGAGGATCTCGCCCGTGCGCGGGTCGGTGTGCGACGGCCCGATCGCGAAGCCCGCGTCGGCACCGAGGAACCAGCGCACCGACGCATGACGTGCGTCGAGCGTGTCGAAGTCGGCGTCGTCGGGCTGGATCTTCGCCATCAGCGCGTTGCTGAAGCCGATGCGCTCGAAGGCCTTGTTCCACGCCAGGATGCCCTCGACGATGGTGTCGCGATAGGCCACCGGCACGTTGCGATCGACCCAGAAGACGATCGGCTCCTTCGGGTCGGACATCGCCGCGGCCGGATCCTTCTTCTCGAGGCGCCAGCGATTGATCAGGTAGGTTCGCGCGTTCGGCGCCGAGTCGCCGTCGTAGTCGGCGATGTTGGTCGTGAAGAAGCCGACGCGGTCGTCGGCGTAACGCGGCCGCATCGGCTCCGGCAGGGCCGCGAAGTTGTAGACGAAGCCGATGAACACGCTGCGGGCGTCGGGCGGCGTGGTGGGCGGCGTCGGCGCGACGGGATTGGCCGGCAGCAGGATGCCGGGCAGGCGCGCGGTGGAGAAGTGATCGCGCACCGCGAAACTCGCGCTGCGATCGTCGGCCCGCACCTTGACGAAGCTGGAGTTGGCGCGGTCGAGCGAATAGTTGATGCGGAACGCCGCCTCGAGCGTGGTCGAGTAGCCGGGGATGTCGGTCATCAGCAGCGCGCTGGCGTCGATCAGCACCGACTTGCGGTCGCCCTGCGGTTGCGACAGCACCGGCGCGCTGCCGATCAGGCTGTCCGAGAAGCTCTGCCGCACGGCGCGCTCGGTCGGCGACCCGGCGGCCGCCGCGAAGCGCGTGTTCCGCGCGATCAACTGCAGCGCGTTGCCGACGCGATGGAACTCGACCAGGTGGCGGCGCCCCATCTGGCTCGAGTACGCGCCGCGCTCGCCCACCGAGTCGCTGATGTTGAACGAGAAGAACAGCGGGTGGTCGAGCAGGTCGGCCGGGATCTCCATCCAGACCTTGTCGTCCTTCTGCCAGAGCGGGATCAGGCCCTTCGTCTCGGTCGCGCCGGCGATCACCTCGCGAAACGGCTTCAACGTGGCGCTGTCGGGCCGGCCACCGGACGCTGCGGGCGGCGTGGCCGGCGGGGAGGCCGCGGCCGACGGACCGGG
>CAHJXF010000277.1 GCA_903644065.1 Betaproteobacteria bacterium | reverse complement strand
GTGGCCGAGCCGGCCACCGGCAGGGCCGGCAAGGTCGTCGTGGTCTGCTGGAACACGCGCGTCAGCACGTTCAGCGTCCACTGCCACGCGTCGCCCTGGTTGTGCACGAAACGTTGCAGCACGATCAGCAAGTGAGGCGTGCCGTCGTCCGCGATGCGGGTGACTTCCCCGAGCAGCGGCGACGTGTTCCTGAAGCCGCGTTCGGTCAGCAGCCGGGTGATCTCGGCTTCGGGGTTGATGCCCGAAGCCACGCGCCGCACGACCTTCATCACGGCCGCGTCGGCGATCACCAGCGAGCTGTTGCTCTGCTCGGCCGACAGCCAGCGCACGGTGGCGCCGTTGGCCGGATCGAGGGTCGGCAGCAGCGCGGCCAGTTCCGACGTCGGCTGGAAGACGACGTGGCCGCCCTCGGTCGGCAGGCTGGCGGATTTCGCCAGCAGCTTGACCATCTGGTGCGCGAAGTCGGACAGCGCGAACGCGTCGGTCAGGTAGCCGACTTCACGGCCTCGCCGCACCCGCGCCATCGCCAGCTGCTGCGGCAGCGCCGAGACCGTCTCGTCCTCGGCGAAGAAGCCGAACGGCAGCAGGTAGCGTTCGGCCGGGACCCCGTCGCGCGCGGCGCGTGTCTCGACCTCGCCGAGCACGATCGTGCGGCCGTCGCGCGGCAGGCGCGTGACGAGCGCGATCGACACCCGGTCGAGCGCGTCGTTCTTCTGCCCGAACCAGCGACGCTTCTTGAGGTAGCTCGGCAGGATGTCGTGCTCGAGCTGCTGGCGCGCGGTGCCGGTGAGCAATTCGGCCACGTCCTTTCGCACCACCAGCGTCGTGAAGTCGGGCAGCGCCTCGGGTGCCGGCACGTGCCAGGTCGGCAACTGCGCCTCGGCCGCCAGTGCGAACCAGAAGAAGCCGTAGGGCGGCAGCGTGAGGATGTAGGGCAGGGAGCCGATAGCCGGGAACATCGAGCCGCCGATCATCTCGACCGGCACGCGGCCGTTGAACTCGGACAGCTCGAGTTCGACGGCCTGCGCCGAGCGCGACACGTTGGCCACGCAAAGGATGGTCTCGAGCTGGCCGTCCGCATCGTGCTCGCGCAGGTACGCCAGCACCTTGCGGTTGGTCGGATAGAGGATGCGCAACCGCCCGCGGCCGAACGACTGGTGCTGCGAGCGGATCGCCAGCATGCGGCGCATCCAGTTGAGCAGCGAATGCGGGTCGGCTTCCTGGCTCTCGACGTTGACCGCGTCGAATCCGTACAGCGCGTCCATGATCGCCGGCAGCACCAGCGACGCCGGATTGGCACGCGAGAAACCGCCGTTGCGATCGGGCGACCACTGCATCGGCGTGCGCACGCCGTCGCGGTCGCCCAGATGCACGTTGTCGCCCATGCCGATCTCGTCGCCGTAGTAGATCACCGGCGTGCCGGGCATCGACAGCAGCAGCGAGTTCATCAACTCGATGCGGCGGCGATCGCGTTCCAGCAGCGGCGCGAGACGTCGACGGATGCCGAGGTTGATGCGCGCGCGCCGGTCGGCCGCGTAGAAGTTCCACAGGTAGTCGCGCTCGCGGTCCGTGACCATCTCGAGCGTCAGTTCGTCGTGGTTGCGGAGAAAGATCGCCCACTGGCAGTTGGGCGGGATCTCGGGCGTCTGCCGAAGGATGTCGGTGATCGGGAAGCGGTCCTCCTGCGCGATCGCCATGTACATGCGCGGCATCAGCGGAAAGTGGAACGCCATGTGGCACTCGTCGCCGTCGCCGAAATACTGCTGCGTGTCCTCGGGCCACATGTTGGCCTCGGCCAGCAGCAGTCGACCCGGATAGTCGCGATCGACTTCCTTCCGGATCAGCTTGAGGAGGTCGTGGGTCTCGGGCAGGTTCTCGTTGGTCGTGCCTTCGCGCTCGATCAGGTACGGCACCGCGTCGAGACGGAGTCCGTCGATGCCGAGGTCGAGCCACCAACGCATCACGCCGATGACCGCCTTCATCACCTGCGGATTGTCGAAGTTGAGGTCGGGCTGGTGCGAGAAGAAGCGGTGCCAGAAGTAGGCGCCGGCGACCGGGTCCCAGGTCCAGTTCGACTTCTCGGTGTCGCAGAAGATGATGCGCGTGCCGGCGTAGGTCTGGTCGCTGTCCGACCACACGTAGTAGTTGCGCGCGGCCGAGCCCGGCTTGGCGGCGCGGGCGCGCTGGAACCACTGGTGCTGGTCGGACGTGTGGTTGATCACCAGCTCGGTGATCACGCGCAACTTCCGCTTGTGCGCCTCGGCGATGAAGCGCTTGGCGTCGGCCATCGTGCCGTAGTCCGGGTGCACGCCGGTGTATTCGGCGATGTCGTAGCCGTCGTCGCGACGCGGACTCGGATAGAACGGCAGCAGCCAGATGGTGTTGACGCCGAGCGACGCGATGTAGTCGAGCTTGGTCAGCAGCCCCGCGAAGTCGCCGATGCCGTCGCCGTTGGCGTCCATGTACGACTTGACGTGCAACTGATAGACGACGGCGTCCTTGTACCAGAGCGGGTCGGACCCCTCGCCCTGCAGTGCGGGATCGGCCGGCCGCACGACCGCGGTACGGGCGACCGCGCGCCCCTTCGCGGGACGGTCGAGAGGGGCGTTGCGGGGATTGCTCATGAGCGGGTCATCGGTTGCGGCGAGTGAGGGACGCGAGCGCTAGAGGCCGACGCGCCAGATCGCATAGGGACTGGCGGGGTCGAGACGCAGGTGCTGGTGCTTGCCCTGCCAGCGGAAGCGATGGCCGTCGAGCAGGTCGGTCGCGTCGACGACCGCGTCGTCGGGCAGGCCCCAGCGCCACAGCGGCAATTCGAAGTCGGCTTCGTGCGCCGCGAACGGATCGAGGTTGATCGCGATCAGCAGCACGTTGCTGCGGTCCTCTGTGGACTTGAGGAAGTACAGGATGTTCGCATCGAACGCGTTCTCGAAGCGGACGTTCAGGTGCGTGCGCAGCGCCGGATTTTCTTTGCGGATGCGGTTGAGCGCGGTGATCTCGTCGATGATGTGGCCCGGACGGCGCCAATCCCAGGCGCGCAGCTGGTACTTCTCGCTGTCGAGATAGTCCTCCTTGCCCGGGACCGGCGTGGCCTCGCAGAGCTCGAAGCCGCTGTACACGCCCCACAGGCCCGACAGGGTCGCCGCCAGCGCCGCGCGGATCAGGAAGCCGGCCCGTCCCGAACGCTGCAGGAACACCGGGTTGATGTCCGGCGTGTTGACGAACAGATTGGGCCGGAAGAAGTCGCGCGGCGCACCGGCCAGCGACTCGCTCGAGCGCGGCCCGGTCAGCTCGGTCAGGTAGTCGATGAATTCCTGCTTCGTATGGCGCCACGTGAAGTAGGTGTACGACTGCGAGAAGCCGACCTTCGCGAGCTGGTACATCACCTTGGGTCGCGTGAAGGCTTCGGAAAGGAAGATCGTGTCCGGGTGCCGCGCCCGCACCTCGCCGATCATCCATTCCCAGAACGGCAGCGGCTTGGTGTGCGGATTGTCGACGCGAAAGATACGCACGCCCTGTTCGACCCACAGCAGGATCACGTCGCGCAACGCGGCCCACAGCGCCGGCGCGGGGTCGTCGCGACCGCCGCGCATCGCCTCGCCGCCGTAGAAGTCGACGTTGACGATGTCCTCGTACTTCTTGGGCGGGTTCTCGGCATAGCGCAGCGAGCCGTCGGGTCGCCACGCGAACCAGCCCGGATGCCGCTGCAGCCACGGGTGGTCCGGCGAACACTGGATGGCGAAATCGAGCGCGAGCTCGAGACCGTGCTCGAGCGCCGCGTCGCGCAGGCGCCGGAAGTCCTCGAACGTGCCGAGCTGCGGATGCAGCGCGTCGTGGCCGCCGTCGGCCGAACCGATCGCGTACGGGCTGCCCGGATCGTCCTCGCTCGGCGTCAGGCTGTTGTTGCGGCCCTTGCGGTTGCGCACGCCGATCGGATGGATCGGCGGGAAGTACAGCACGTCGAAGCCCATGTCGCGCACCGCCGGCAGTCGCTCGATGACGTCGTCGAACGTGCCGTGATGCGTGGCCTCGCGGCCGGGCGGGTTGCCGAGCGAACGCGGGAACAGCTCGTACCAGCTCGCGAACGACGCCTCCGTCCGCTCGGCATCGACCGGGTACGGCTCGTCGAGTCGATAGGCGAACGCGCGCGGGTCGGCGTCCTGCAGGTCGAGCAGCGTCTGCGAGGCGAGCAGGGCGGCGACCTGCGCGTCCGCCGACACGCGCCGGGCTTTTCGGCCAGCTGCGCCGGCGGCCGCCTGCTCGCCGCTGTCGAGCGTCTTCACCAGAGCGGTCAGCCGCCGGACGATGTCCGTCCGGCGGATGGTCTTCGCATGGGTCAGCCCCGTCTCGACCAGCAGGCGCCCCTCGAGCAGCTCGAGCGTCACGTCGAGGCCGGCCGCCGCCTTCTTGTCGAGCTCGTTGCGATAGGTCGCGAAGACGTCGCGCCAGGCTTCGATGGTGAATTCGTGACGGCCCACGCGTTGCAGCGGGAAGCCGGCGCCGAAGCGGTCGTTGCCGAGCGGCGCCATGCGGACCTGGCGCCAGTCGCGGTCGCCGGCGGCGCGATACAGCAGTGCGGCGCCGAGCTTCTCGTGGCCGTCGATGAGCACGTCGGCCTCGACCTGCACCAGGTCGCCGACCGTGCGCTTGACCGGGAAGCGACCGCCGTCAACGGCGGGCGTGACCGCCTCGATGGCGAGGCGCGGCATCTGCAGCGCGGCGTCGGTCGAGCGGCGTCGAGATCGATTTCCGCGATGAGGTGATGGGCCGCGGGTTTGTGTTTAAGAACCCGAACGCATCCAGC
>CAHJXF010000276.1 GCA_903644065.1 Betaproteobacteria bacterium | reverse complement strand
CGACGCCCGGCTCGCGGCGCTCGAGCCGCTGCCGGCACCGGACGCCGCGCCGGTCGAGCCGTCGAACGAGAACCATGTCCGTGTCGCCTGAGCCATCAGTCGACGCGGGGCCGCTCGACGACGGCGGAGGGACCGCGGTGTTTCGCACCGGGATGGTCGCTATCATCGGCCGGCCGAACGTCGGCAAGTCGACGCTGCTCAACCGCTTCGTCGGGCAGAAGATCAGCATCACGTCGCGGAAGGCGCAGACCACGCGCCACCGCATCCTCGGTATCGCCACCACCGCCACGGCGCAGTTCGTGTTCGTCGACACGCCGGGCTTCCAGACGCGCCACAAGAGCCTGCTGCACAAGAGCATGCACCGGGCAATCCGCGATGCGGTCGCGGGGGTGTCGTGCGTGCTGTTCGTCGTCGAGGCCGGCCGCTTCGGACCCGAGGACCAGGCGGTGCTGCAACTGCTGCCCGGCGACACGCCGGTCATCCTGGTGATCAACAAGTCCGACGCGCTCGACGACAAGCGGAGCCTGCTGCCGTTCCTGCAGGCGCGGGCCGGCGAGCACGCCTGGGCCGCCCTGGTCCCGGTGTCGGCCAAGACGGGCTCGCAGATCGACGACCTGACCGGCGAGATCGAGAAGCTGCTGCCGGTTGCACCGGCCTTGTTCGATGCCAACGATCTCACCGATCGCAGCGAACGTTTCCTCGTCTCGGAGATGATCCGCGAGAAGGTCTTCCGCCAGCTCGGCGACGAGCTGCCTTACGGCATGACGGTGGTCATCGATCGCTTCGTCGAGGAGCCGTCGCTCGCGGACGGGCGCTTCTGCCGGATCGCCGCCACGATCATCGTCGAGCGCTCGGGGCACAAGGCGATGCTGATCGGCGCCAACGGCGGCAAGCTGAAGCTGATCGGCAGCGAGGCGCGGGTCGACATCGAGCGGCTGCTGCAGGCGCGCTGCCACCTCGAGCTGTGGGTCAAGGTCAAGTCGGGCTGGGCCGACAGTGCCGCGCTGGTCAAATCGTTCGGCTATGACTGAAGCGCAGGATGCCGTGGTCGAGGACGTCGTCGCCGGGCCGTCGGTTTCGGGCGTCATCCCGCTCGACGTCCCGGGCGTCGGCCCGCGCGTCGTCCCGACCCCGCGCAAGCGCCGCGAGCTCCGCGCCCCGGCACGAACGGCCGGCCGTTCCGAGACCCGCATCGCCGACGAGCCGGCCTTCGTGCTGCACGGCTATCCGTACAAGGAGACCAGCCTGATCGTCGACGTGCTGACACGGGAGCACGGCCGCGTCGCGCTGGTCGCGCGCGGCGCCAAGCGCCCGCGGTCCGCGTTGCGCGGACTGCTGCTGGCTTTCCAGCCGTTGACCGTCTCGTGGCTGCAGGGTCGCGCGCGCGCCGTCACGGGCGGGCAGGGCGGCGGCGACCTGCGGACGCTGACGCGGGCCGAGTGGCTGGGGGGGCTGCGTCCGTTGCGCGGCGAAGCGCTGATGTCGGGCTTCTACCTGAACGAGCTGGTGCAGAAACTGCTGGCCCGGGACGACCCGCACGAGTGCCTGTTCGATGCCTACCACGACGCGCTCGAGGCACTGTCCGGGGAGCGTCCCGCGGCGCCGGTCCTGCGCGCTTTCGAGGCGATCCTGCTGCGCGAAGCCGGCTATGCGGTGCAACTCACGCACGACGTCGACGGCGCCGCCATCGACGCGGCCGCGACCTATCGCTACGTGCCCGAGCGCGGGCCGCTCGGGGTCGACGGCGCGCCACGCGGCGAAGCGGATGCGGTGGTGCTCGGCAAGACGCTGCTCGACATCGACGCCGGCGACTACGGCGATCCGGCGACGCTAACCCAGGCGAAGCGACTGATGCGGCACCTGCTGCAGCACCATCTGGCCGGGCAGGTGCTGCATACGCGCCGCATGGCGCTCGACCTGCAGTCGCTCGAGGACGGCGCGGGACGATGAATCCGCTGATGGCTTCCGAGTCGCGCGAGCGGGCACGGGCCACCGCGTTGTCGGTAAACCTGAACCGGGTCGCGCTGTTGCGAAACACGCGGTCGCTCGCGATCCCGAGCGTCGTGCGCGCGGCGACCTGGGCGCTCGAGGCCGGGGCCGCGGGCATCACCGTGCATCCGCGACCCGACGAGCGCCACATCCGCGCCGCCGATGTCCACGACCTCGCGGACCTGCTCGCGGACTGGCCGCGCGCCGAGTACAACATCGAGGGCAATCCGTTCCACAACCTGATGGACTTCGTGCGCGTCGTGCGGCCGCAGCAGTGCACCTTCGTGCCCGACAGCGCGACGCAGGCGACCAGCGACCACGGCTGGGACCTCGCGACGGACGGCCCGGCGCTGCAGCCGCTGATCGACGAGGCGCGCGACCTCGGCGTGCGGGTCAGCCTGTTCATGGATCCGGCGCCGGACGCGATGGCGGCCGTCCGCGCGCTCGGCGCCGAGCGGGTCGAGCTGTATACCGAACGCTATGCGCGCGCCTGGGGCGGGCCAGAGGCGCGCAGCACTCTCGAGCGCTACGTCGCCACCGCGCGCGCCGCCGTGGCCGCCGGGCTCGAGGTCAACGCCGGCCACGACCTCAATCGCGACAACCTGACCGCCTTTCTCGCGGCGCTGCCCGAGGTCGTCGAAGTCTCGATCGGTCACGCGTTGATCGCCGACGCGATCGAGCTCGGACTTGGCGCGACCGTGCGCGCCTATCTCGACTGCATCGCGCGCGCCCGCGAGGACCGGCGGGTCGATGTCGATGTCGATGCCGATGGCGCGCTCGCGCGATGACCCGATGATCTTCGGCATCGGGACCGACATCCAGAAGGTCGAGCGCATCCGCAGCGCGCTGGCGCGCCACGGCGAGCGCTTCGCCGAGCGCATCCTGGGGCCCGAGGAGATGGTCATCTACCAGCGCCGCAGCGCCCGCGACGCGGCGCACGGCGAGCGCTACGAGACGGCGCGCGGCATCACGTTCCTCGCGACCCGCTTCGCAGCCAAGGAAGCGATCTCGAAGGCGCTCGGCCTCGGCATGCGCATGCCGATGCGCTGGCGGGCGGCGCAGATCCTGAAGGAAGCGTCGGGCAAGCCACGGGTCGCGACCGATCCGGTGCTGACGGCCTGGATGCGGGACCGATCGCTGATCGTGCACGTGACGCTGACCGACGACGACGACTACGCCGTCGCGTTCGCGGTGGCCGAGGTCGAGCGCGCGGTCGACGCCTCATGACGTCGCTCGGTCCGGTGATGCTCGACGTCGAGGGCACCACGCTGTCGCTCGACGATCGACGCCGCATCGGTCACGAACGCACCGGCGGCGTGATCCTGTTCGCGCGCAACTTCGTCTCACGGACGCAGCTCGTCGACCTCGTGGCCGCCGTTCGCGACGTGCGGGGCGACGTGCTGATCGCGGTCGACCACGAAGGCGGGCGCGTGCAGCGCTTTCGCGGTGACGGCTTCGTCCACCTGCCGACGATGCGCAGCCTCGGCGCGCTGCGGGACCACGATCCGCCGTACGGCGCCGAGCACGCGGCCCGCGCTGCGACCGCCTGCGGCCTGGTCCTCGGCGCGGACCTCGTGGCCTGCGCCATCGACCTGTCGTTCACGCCGGTGCTCGACCTCGATCACGGACCGAGCGCCGTGATCGGCGATCGATCGTTCCATCGCGACCCGCGCGTCGTGACCTTGCTCGCCCGCAGCCTGATGCACGGGTTGCTGCTGGCCGGCATGGCCAACTGCGGCAAGCATTTTCCGGGTCACGGCTTCGTCGCCGCCGACTCGCACGTCGCCGTGCCGGTCGACGAGCGCGATCTCGAGACCCTCCTCGACGACGACGCGCGACCCTACGCGTGGCTGGCCGGCACGCTCGCGTCGGTGATGCCGGCGCACGTGATTTACCCGGCGGTCGATGCCCGCCCGGCGGGCTTCTCGCCGGTCTGGCTGCAGGACATCCTGCGCGGCCGCCTGGGCTTCGAAGGCGCCATCTTCAGCGACGACCTTTCGATGGAGGGGGCGAGCGCGGCGGGCGACGTGGTGTTGGCCGGGCGCGCCGCGCTCGAGGCCGGCTGCGACATGGTGCTGGTGTGCAACGACGGCCGCCGCGCCGATGCGTTGCTCGACGGACTAGCCGACACGCGGCGACCCGAGTCCGCCGTCCGGCTGGCGACGCTGCGGGCGCGGCGACGACTCGCGGCTGACGACCCGTCGTACCGGCGGGCACTCGACTGCCTGCGCGATGCCGGTCTGGTGCCTCCGTGATGCGGTGGTGAGCGGAGCGTCGGACCACTGGGACCTCTTCTGTCGGGTCGTCGACAACTACGGCGACGTCGGCATCGCCTGGCGGCTCGCGCGCCAGCTCGCCCGCGATCCGGCACGATCGGTCCGGCTCGTCGTCGACGGGCTCGCGGTGCTCGCGCGGCTCGAACCGCGCATCGACGCGCGACGGACGTGCCAATCGGTCGACGGCATCGTGGTCGTCGACCGGGCATGGCCGGGCGAAGCCGGCGGGCCGCGGGCCGCGTGGACCGTCGTCGAGGTGCTCGGCTGCGGCCTGCCGGCCGCCTGCCTCGATGCGATGGAGGACGCGGCGTGCCGTCCCGTGTGGATCGACTTCGAGCACCTCAGCGCCGAGGCCTGGGTCGCCGACTTCCACGGCTTGCCGTCGCCCCATCCGCGGCGGGCGCTGGTCAAGCACTTCTTCTATCCCGGCTTCGGGCCGCGCACCGGCGGGCTGTGGCTGGAACCCGGGCTGGCCGGCCGCCGCCGCGCGTTCGTCGACGACGGCTCCGCGGTCGACGCGCTGTGGCGGCGTCTCGGCGTGCCGCCGCGGGCGCCCGAC
>CAHJXF010000275.1 GCA_903644065.1 Betaproteobacteria bacterium | reverse complement strand
CTTTTCCAAACCAGCGACCGCCGTCACGATGCCGATGAAGGGCAACGAGCCGCCGCCCGCACCGCGATCGAAGCCGCGTTTGCGCGCGCGTCCGACCGGGTCGAGTTCGTTCGGCGGACGCTGAACGACGGATCCCGAAACGAATGACTTAGGCCCCGTGCGGACGACCGTCCGCGCGGGGCCTAAGTCATTGCACGACCGCGCTCGTCGCGACCATCCGCGACCGCATCAGGCCCTCGGCGACGTACAGCGCGAGCGCGGCCCAGATCAGCGCGTAGCCGGCCAGCGCGCGCCCGCCGAACGGCTCCTGGAACACCAGGACGCCGATCGCCAGTTGCAGCGTCGGGGTCACGTACTGCAGCAGGCCGAGCGTCGCCAGCGAGACGCGACGGGCGCCCGCGGCGAACAGCAGCAGCGCCACGGCGGTCAGGGGACCGCTCGCGACCAGCAGGGCGCTGGAACGCGCGTCGCCCGTCGCCAGCGTGTCGTGCCCGTCGTGGGCGAGCCACAGCAGGCCGGCGACGGCGAGCGGGAAGAGCAGCGCGGTCTCGAACGCGAGGCCCTCGATCGCGCCGAGCGGCGCGGTCTTCTTGGCCAGGCCGTAGCCGCTGAAGGACACGGCGAGCACGAGGCCGATCCACGGCACGTGACCGGACTGGACCCCGAGCCAGACCACGCCGGCGGCGGCGATGCCGATCGCCAGCCATTGCATGGGGCGCGGCCGCTCGCCGAGCACGTAGCGGCCGAGCAGGACGCTGAACAGCGGCGTGATGAAGTAGCCGAGGCTCGCGTCGATGACATGGCCGTTCTGCGTCGACCAGATGTACACGTACCAGTTGACGGCGATCAACAGCGCGCTGGCGCCGTAGCGCGTAACGACGCCCGGGCTCGTCGTCGCGGCGCCGATCCACCGCCAGCGCCGCAGCGCCGCGAGGACGAGCGCGATCACGGCGACCGACCACACCACCCGGTGCATCAGCACCTCGGCGGCCGGCACGTCGCGGAGCAAGCGGAAGAACAGCGGGAACAATCCCCACATCGCGTAGGCGGCGAGGGCGTAGGCGAAACCGGGGTTCATCGATGCGCTCGAACGGATCGGACGGCGGGCCCTCTACACTGTGTCGATGCGCAGCGAAGAAGAACGCGGGGAAGACGAGGATGACGAGGACGCGAGGGCCGACGCGGCGGCGATGGCGCTCGCGATGGCGGCACCCCGCTTCGGCGGGGGGCAGCAGGATACTCCGATCGTCGTGCCGTCGACACCGCATCCGTACGAGCGATTGACGCCCGAGCGGGTGCTCGACGCGATCGAGAGCATCGGCGAGCGCTGCGACGGCCGCCTGCTGACGCTCAACAGCTACGAGAACCGGGTCTACATGGTCGGGCTCGACGACGGCAGCCAGTGCGTCGCCAAGTTCTATCGGCCCGAGCGCTGGAGCGACGCGGCGATCCTCGAGGAACACCGCTTCGTCGACGCGCTCGCCGCGCTCGAGATCCCGGTGGTCCCGGCGCGCATCGACGGCGACGGACGGAGCCTGCACGCGCACGACGGCTTTCGCTTCGCGCTGTTCGACCGGCGCGGCGGCCGGGCGCCCGAGATCGAGCGGCGCGACACGCGGCTGTGGCTCGGCCGCTTCATCGGCCGCATCCACGCGCTCGGCGCGGCGATTCGATACGCCGAGCGTCCGGTGCTGGACCGCGCCGCGTTCGGCGACGAACCGCGCGACTGGATCGCGGCCCATCGCATCGTGCCCGCGCCGCTGGACGACGTCTGGCTCGGCGTCGTCGAGCAGGCGCTCGAAGCGGTCTCGGGCTGCGACGAGCGCGCCGGACCGGCGCGGCTGCTGCGACTGCACGGCGACTGCCATGTCGGCAACGTCCTGTGGACCGAAGGCGAGGGCGCGCGCACCGGCGGACCGCATTTCGTCGACTTCGACGACAGCCGCATGGGGCCGGCGCTGCAGGACCTGTGGATGCTGCTGTCGGGCACCCGCGACGACATGACGCGCCAGCTCGCCGACCTGCTCGAAGGGTATCGCGCGTTCCACGGCTTCGATCCGCGCGAGCTGCATCGCCTCGAGGCGTTGCGCACGCTGCGGATGATCCACTACAGCGCCTGGCTGGCACGGCGCTGGAACGATCCGGCTTTCCCGGCGGCGTTCCCGTTCTTCGGCAGCGACCACTACTGGCAGAACCAGATCCTCGCGCTGCGCGAGCAGATCGCCGCGATGGACGAGCCGCCGCTGCGTCCGTGACGGCCGGGCGTCCGCGCCGTGGCCGGGTTGTTTCGAGCCGTTTCCCGAGCCGTCTGCGAGCCGACGGCATCGCCAACACGATCATCGCGGGCGTTTCGTCGCCCGACATCCTGTGCCGGAGACCCGCCATGAACGCGCTGCGCCGTACCCTGTTCCTGTCCATCGCCCTCCTCGCCGTCGACGCCCGGGCCGACGACCGCGTGGTGCCGCTCGCCGACGTGCTGCGGATCGAAGCCACCGTCGCATCGGAGGTCGCGCCCGACCTGGCCGTCGTGACGCTGGCCATCGTGCGCGAAGGAGGCGACGTCGCGCCGCTGACCCGGGACGTCAACGAAACGCTCGCCCGGGCCTTCGCCGATGCGAAGGGCGTTCCCGGCGTGATCGCCGCCAACGGCGGCTACAGCACCTTTCCCCGCTTCGACAGCCGGGGCTCGGGCAGCACGCGGACCGGCTGGCAGGTGCGGGCCGAGATGATCCTGAAGTCGAAGGACTTCGATGCGCTCGGCGCCCTGGTCGGCAAGCTGTCGCAGACGCTGCAGATCAGCGGCTCCAGCTTCGAGATATCGCCCGAGCTGCGAGCGCAGGAAGGCTCTTCGCTGATCGACCGCGGCGCTCGCGCGTTCCAGGACAGGGCGCTGGCGGCGACACGCGCCTTCGGCTACGCCGGCTACTCGATCCGCGAGGTGCAGGTGGGCAGCCCCGGGCAGTCGGGCGGCGGCCGGCCCATGGTCGTGATGGACGCCGTGGCTTCGTCGCGGTCGGTCGCGCCGCTGCCGGTCGAATCCGGACGCGTCACGCTGTCGCTGACCGTCAGCGGTTCGCTGCTGATGCGTCGATGAGGTTCGCCGGAGCGTCCCGTCGTCGTCCCGTCGCACCGGACGACGCCTCGTCGCCGCCTGCCTGCGCCCCGTCGACTCGCGATCCCGGCGGCGCGCCCGGTTGCTAGAGTCCGCCTCGACCGATCATTCGTGGAGTTCGCCGTGCATCCCTTTCCGCTTCCTATCCGCCGACGCCCCGGCCGTTCGCCCGCCTCCGGCTGGCTGCGCAACCTGTCGCTCGCGCTGGCGTTCGCCGCCGGCGTCGTCAGCCACGCCGCCCGGGGCGCCGACGTCGTCAGCGAGCCGCGCAGCGTCGGCACGTTCCGCACCGTGCGGCTGATCGGATCGGCCGACCTGGTGCTGACGCAGTCGGACACGACGGCGCTGAGCGTCGAAGGCGAGAAGGGCGACATCCCGTATCTCGTGGCCGAGATGCGCGGCGACGAGCTGGTGCTCAGCTACGAGCCGCGCGGTCGCATCGCCTGGTGGAGCTCGGACCGCAAGGGGCCGCGCTTTCTGCTCAGCACGAAGGCGCTCGACCGCGTCAGCACGGCCGGCAGCGGCGACATCCGCACCGACTCGTTCACCGTGCCGGGCGACTTCGAGATCGCCATCGCCGGATCGAGCGACATCACGCTGAAGGGCTTCGCCGCGCGTAAGCTGCTGGTGCGCATCAGCGGCTCGGGCGACGTGACCTTGGCGGGGGGCGTGCTGGAGCAGAACGTGCGGATCGCCGGCTCGGGCGACTATCACGGCGCGTCGCTGCAGAGCGCGACCGCGACCGTGTCGATCGGCGGCTCGGGCGACGCCACGTTGTGGGCGCGCGACGCGCTGTCGGTCAAGATCGCCGGCAGCGGCGACGTCAAGTACTACGGCCGCCCGACGATCTCGAAGTCGATCGCGGGGTCGGGCTCGGTCACCGGACTCGGCGACAAGCCCTGAGGCACGCCGGCGACGGGTCCGTCGCCGCTTCAGGCGCCGCTTCGTCGCCGCTTAGTCGCCGCTTAGTCGCCGCTTAGTCGCCGCTTCGGTCGCCACTTCAGTCGCCGCGCGCGATCCGGTCGACCAGCCACCCGGCCGCGACGAAGCCGAACACGGCGGTGACCGACACCATCGAGCCGTAGCCGGCGCAGTGCAGGCCGCTCATGCCGTGGCGCTCGACGACGATCGTGGCTTCGTTGCCGCGCAACGGCTGGTCCGAGAACACCGCGGTCACGCCGAACGCCTTCTTCGGGTCGCGCGGGAAGCCGTGGCGCTGGCGCAGGTTCTTCCGCACCTTCGCCAGCATCGGCTCCTGCAGCGTGTGGGCGAGGTCGGCGATGCGCACGCGCGCCGCATCGGTCCGGCCCCCGGCCCCGCCGACCGTCACGAGCGGCGTGCCCGCGGCGTGGCAATGGGCGATCAACGCCGTCTTGGCCCGCACGTGGTCGATCGCATCGACGACGAAGGCGAAGCGTCCGGCCGGCAGCAGTACGGCGACGTTGTCGGCGTCGACGAACTCCTCGATCGGCGTGACCGCGCAGTCGCGCGCGATGTCGACGACCCGCGCGGCCAGCACGGCGGCCTTGGCCGCGCCGAGTGTGCTCTCGAGCGCGTGCGATTGCCGGTTGATGTTCGATTCGCCGACCTGGTCGAGGTCGATCAGCGTCAGGTGCCCGACGCCGCTGCGGGCGCACGCCTCCACGACCCACGAGCCGACGCCGCCTAGCCCGACCACCGCGACGTGGGCCCGCCGCAGGCGGTCGAGGCCGGCCTGGCCGTAGAGCCG
>CAHJXF010000274.1 GCA_903644065.1 Betaproteobacteria bacterium | reverse complement strand
GGCTCGACTGTACCGCGCTTGTGGATCGACGACCCGACGCTGCGGCTGGCAGACGCAAGGACGGTCGAGCCGGCGGTACGGGCCGCGGACGCCGACCTGAAGCGCCGTCTTGAAGCGCCGTCTTGAACTGCTGTGTTGAAGCGCTGTCCTGAAGCGCTGTCCTGAAGCGGCGTCGTGAAGCGCCGTCGTCAGACGGCGACGCCGTAGCGCCGCAGCAGCCGGCCCGTGGCGAAGCGCAGCACGCGATCGAACACGAAGCCGAGCAGGCCGAGCACGATGATGCCGACGAAGACCCATTCGGTGCGCGCGAAGTTGCGAGCCGACCAGATCAGCGCGCCCAGGCCGACCTGCGCGGCGACCATCTCGGCGGACACGATCGTGAGGAACGAGTTGCCCATCGCGAGGCGCGCCCCGGTGACCATGTACGGCACCGTCGACGGCACCAGCACGGTCGTCACGATGCGCAGCGGCCCCGCGCCGAGCGAAGCCGCGGCCCGCAGGCGCAGCGCGTCGATCGACAGCACGCCGGCGATCATGTTGAGGATCACGATGAAGACGGTCGTGTAGAAGATCAGCGAGACCTTCGAGCTTTCGCCCGGCCCCATCCAGATGATCGCGAGGCTCACGAACGCGATCGGCGGCACGAAGCGGAAGAACTCGATGTACGGCTCGAAGACGCGCCGGACCCAGCGCGAATAGCCCATCAGGATGCCGACCGGAATGCCGACCACGAGGCCGAGGCCCCAGCCGATCAGGATGCGGCGGGCCGACGCGACGATCGAGCTCGCCAGCGTGCCGTCGTCCCACAGCTCGCGAGCCGCCTGCCAGGTCAGCGCGGGCGACGGCAGGAAGATCGGATTGACGGTGCGGCTCAACGCTTCCCAGGCGAGCAGCCCCGCGAGGATCGCGAGCGGCGACACCAGCCATCGATACGCGAAGCGCCGCGCTGCTCGCGGCGCGATCGAAGGCGACGTCGCGTCGGCCATCACGACGACGCCATCGCCTTCGCGACTTCGTCGCCGATGTCGAGGCGCAGCTGGCGATACAGCTCGATGGCCCGCGGGTCGGTCAGGTCGCGCGGGTGCTCGATCGCCACGCGCGTCTCCGACTTGACGCGCGCGCGCGGACCGGCGGTCATCACGACGACGCGATCGCCGAGCAGCACGGCCTCGCCGATGTCGTGCGTGATGAACAGGACCGTCGCGCCGGTGGCGCGCCAGATGCGATCGAGCTCGGCCTGCATGACGAGTCGCGTCTGCGCGTCGAGCGCACCGAACGGCTCGTCCATCAGGATCACCGACGGCTGGTTGACGAGGACGCGCGCGAGCTGGGCCCGTTGCCGCATGCCGCCCGAGAGGTCCGCCGGCAGGCGATCGGCCGCGTGGCCGAGGCCGACCAGCTTCACGTAACGCAGTGCGGCTTCGACCCGCTCGGCCTTGCGCACGCCGCGCATGCGCGGTCCGTACTCGACGTTCTCGCGCACGGTGAGCCACGGGAAGAGCGCGTCGGTGCTCTGGAACACGACGCCGCGGTCGATGCCCGGGCCCGTGACCGGACGACCGTCCACCAGCACGCGACCGGCGCTCGGCGGCAGGAAGCCGGCGACGAGGTTGAGCATCGTCGACTTGCCGCAGCCGCTCGGGCCGAGGACGCAGACGAACTCGCCCGGCTCGATCGCGAGATCGAACCCGTCGACGATGTCGACGGCGCCGAGGCGGATGCCGACGCCCTCGAGGCAGATCGTGGCGCCGCGCCCGACGGTCGCCGTCGAACGCTCGAGCATCGGAGCACGCACCGCGATCGCTTCCTTCGGCGGAATCGGGCGACCCGTCAATTCGCGTAGCCGGGCAGCGCGAACCGGGCGATGTCGACCCGTCTGGCGGTGGCCTTGCTCGCGAACAGCAGGTCGGCGATCTCGTTGTAGGTCGCGAGGTCGGCCGGCGTGAAGTCGTGCACCGAGCACTCGATGTCCTTCAGCAACTCCTTCGCCTGCGCGGCCGGGATCTTCGCGATCGCCTGGGTCGCCGCGGCCGCCTTGTCCGGATCGGCGCGCGTGTCGCCGCAGGTCTGGCTGAGCGCCGCCACGATGGCGCGCGCCTGCGTCGCATGGCCGGCGAGCCAGGCGCCCGACACGGCGAGCACCGTGGTCGCCGTGTAGCCGACGTCGCCGCTCGTCATCAGGACCTTGCCGCCCGCCTGCACGCCGCGCGCGGGCCAGGGTTCCCAGAGGAAGTAGCCGTCGATGTCGCCGCGCACCAGCAGCGCCGGAATCTCGGGCGGCGCGGCGCGGACCAGCGTCACCGACTTCTCGTCGACGCCGAACGCGCCAGCAGCTTCGCCGTGGCGAACTGGCTGGCCGAACCGGGGACGATGCCGATCTTCTTCAACTGCTTCGCATCGGTGATGTCCTTCCGGACCACCAGCTTCACGAAGCGGCTCGACTGGGTGTAGACCGCGATGATCTTCAGGTCGCCGCGCGCCGCGCGCGTGATCATCGTGGTCTCCGATCCACCGGCCAGTTCGTTGGTGCCGGCGATGATGCCGTCGGCCGCGTCCGCCGCCGAGCCCAGCGTCAGCAGTTCGACGTCGACGCCGTTGCGCTCGAACAGCTTCTGCTGCGCCGCGTAGTAGAACGGCGCGAACGCCGGGTCGAGCCCGACGCCGATGCGGATCGGTTGCTCCGCGGCGCCCGCCGCGGGCAGCGCCGCGAACAGCGACGTCGACAGCATCGCCACCATCGACGCGCGTCGCGAACGCCGTCCAGCCTGTCGCTCCTGACCCGTCATGTCCGTCTCCTGGTCTATGGCGCGACGACGTCGAGGTCGTCGCGCTCCCTGCGGTTGGCTGCCGGTCAGAAGCCGAACAGTCGTCGTGGATTGTCGACCAGGATGCGGTTTCTCGCGGCCTCGTCGGGGACCCAGTCGTGCAACAGCGCGAGGAGCTCGCCGGTATCGCGGTCGCCTTCCGGAATGTGCGGCCAGTCGCTGCCCCAGATCACCCGCTCCGGCAGCGCCGCGACGATGGCCTGTGCGAGCGGCTTCAGCCGGGCGAAGTTGCCGTCCTTCGCCACGCGGTACGGCCCCGATAGCTTGATCCAGCCGCGGCCCGCGGCGCACGCCTGCAGCAGGCGATCGAAGTCGCCGCGCGTCAGGCCGTCGGCCTCCAGCATGTAGCCCATGTGATCGATCACGAAGTCGGCGTCGAGGTCGCCGAGATACGGCACGAGGTCGCGGACCACCCGGCCAGGCGTGTAGAACTGGACGTGCCAGCCGAGCGCGCGGGTGCGCTCGATCGAATCCTGGATGTAGGCGACCAGCTCGCCGATCGGCCGCCCGGCCCGCAGGAACAGGTCGAGGCGCAGCGCCCGGACGCCAAGCTCGTGCAGCCGTCCCAGTTCCGCGTCGCTCACGTCGTCGTCGACCATCGCGACGCCGCGCGCCCGTTCTCCGGCACGCTCGAGCGCGTCGAGCAGGCACGCGTTGTCGGTGCCGTAGTAGCTCGGCTGCACGACGACGAAGCGGTCGAGCGACAACGCCTTCGTCATCGCGTCGAGTTGCGCGAGCGTGCCGTCGGGCAATTCGTAGTGCGGTTTCGCGACCCGCGGATAGCGCGCGTCGGCTTCGAAGACATGGACGTGGGCATCGCACGCGCCGGCGGGCATCGTGAAGCCGGGTTGCGACAGCGTGCCCGGCGCGCGCATCGGGACGGGAATCAGCAGGTCATCGGACATGGGCGTCGGTCTCAGGCCTTGGGGACGGGAAGCGTGCGCAGCGCCTGCTCCACCCGACCCCGGGCGGCAGTCAGCAACAACTCGGTGTCGATGCCGGTGAATAGGAACGGCGCGGCGCCGCGAGCGATCAGCGCCGTGACCTGCGCGGCATCGCCGATGCCGCCGATCGCGAGCGGCTTGCCGACTCGCTTGCAGACGTCGATCGCCTGCTCGAGCAGGCGACGCACCTCGGGATGCCCGTAGTCCCCCGGCACGCCGAGCTCGGCGGTGAGGTCGTTGACGCCGAGACCGACGAGATCCACGCCGTCGAGCGCGGCGATGGCTTCGATCTGGTCGATGCCGCGGGGCGTCTCGATCAGGATCTTGACGAGCGTCGCTCGATTCATGGTCTCGTTGAGCCGCGCGGCCGGGACGCGCCGCATCTCGAGTTGCGGCAGCGTGGCGATGGCCGATCGCCGTCCGCGCGGCGGGAAGCGACAGGCGGCCACGACCTCGGCCGCTTCGGCGACCTCCTCGATGCGCGGCGCGATGATGCCGAGCGCACCGCCGTCGAGCAGGCGCCCGATGATCCCGTACTCGCGCTCCGGCACGCGCACCAGCGGAACGATGCCGACATCGAGGGCCACGGAGCAGATCTGCGCCGCGACGTCCGTCGACATCGTGCTGTGCTCGAGGTCGATCCAGATCGCGTCGTGGCCGGTCTGACGCGCGATGCGCGCGATCTCGCCGGTGCGCGAGCCGCGCACGCCGAGCGCCGTGACCGGCTGCCCGCGCGCGAGACGCTGCATCAGGGGATTGCCCGCCTTCGCCGCGAGCCAGCTGTCCAGCGTCTCGTCCACGGATCGTCGCCCTCCTTTGGACGCGATCCTAAGCGGTCCGCTTATTCATCTCCAATACCGGATGGAGCAGCCCAGTCATCTTCGATCGGTATGAGTCGTGATGCCCGTTCACTTCACGGTGGCGTCACCCCGGTCGGTCGCCCGCGCCTCAGGGGCAACCGGGCGTCGGGCGATGCGTGCGGAGGCCTGCACGTGCACGACCGCCCGACAGCCGGTGGTGCCGCGGCTCGCGGTGTCGTTCGCGGACGGCGACGCCATGGCGCGCGCTGCTCG
>CAHJXF010000273.1 GCA_903644065.1 Betaproteobacteria bacterium | reverse complement strand
CCGCGGCGGAGATCAACGTCGGCACGGCGACGATGGCCGCATTCGTCGGGGCCGGTGGCTTCGGCGAGCGCATCACCGCGGGCCTCGCGCTCAACGACGGCAGCACGATGCTGGCCGGCGCGATCCCGGCCGCGGCACTGGCGCTGGTCGTGCAGGCGCTGTTCGATGCGCTGGCGCGGATCGCCGACCCGGCGCGTCGGCACCGGCGCGAAACCTGATGGCCGGCGCCGTCGCGCGGAAGGCGATGCAAGCGCCGCACGCAACCCGTGCGACCCGTGCGACCCGTGCGAGTCGCGCGACTCATGCGACGCCTTGTCGTCGACCGCCGCCCACGACGTCCGAGCCGGTCGGCGCGCGATGCGGCTGCTGATCCTCGGCGGGACCGTCTTCCTCGGCCGTCACGTCGTCGCGGCGGCGCTCGCGGCCGGCCACGCGGTATCGATCTTCCATCGCGGCGTCAGCGACCCGCAGCCGATCGACGGCGTGGCGTCGCTGATCGGCGACCGCGACGGCGACGTGGCGGCGCTCGTCGGCCGCCGCTTCGACGCGGTGATCGACTGCTCCGGCTACACGGCCGAGCAGGCGCGCCGGACCGGCGACGTCCTCGCCGCCGTCGATCGCTACGTGTTCGTCTCGACGCGCTCGGTGTATCGCGACCTCGGTCCGGCCGCCGACCAGCACGAAGCGGCGCCGCGACTCGCGGGCCACGAGGGCTACGGTGCCGCGAAGGCGCGCAGCGAGGACGCGCTCGAGGCCGCGCTGCCGGGCCGCGTGACGATCGTGCGTCCCGGCTTGATCGTCGGCCCCTTCGATCCGACCGGCCGCTTCACCTACTGGCCGCTGCGGGTGCAGCGCGGCGGCGACGTGCTGGTGCCGGGGCGACCCGCGCGGCCGGTGCAATGGATCGACGCGCGGGACCTCGCGGCGTGGTGCGTGTCGCTCGCCGGGCGCTCGACGGTCGGCACCTACGACGCGGTCGGCCCGAGCGGGTCGATGGGTGCGCTGCTCGAACGGCTGCACGCGGTGATCGGCGGCGACGCGCGCTTCCACTGGGTGCCCGACGACTGGTTGCTGGCCCACGCGGTCGTGCCGTGGACCGGCCTGCCGTTGTGGCTGCCCGATGCCGACACGGCTTTCGGCGGCCTGATGATGGGCACCGATGCGCTCGCCCGACACGACGGCCTGGCGTTTCGACCCGTCGACGAGACGATCCGCGACACGCTGGCCTGGGCCGCGCGTCCCGACGCGCGGACACCGCGGGCGGTGGCGACGTTGAACGCCGAGCGCGAGCAGGCTTTGCTGACGGCCTGGGCGGCGCGCTCGGTCGACGTCGCGCCGTGAATCGGGCAGGACCGTGCGCGGCGCACGGCTCGCTCGAGGCACGGCGCTCGAGGCATGGCGCTCGAGCTTGAAGGCTCATGGCTCGACGCTCGAGCCGGTGCGTCCCGATCCATCGCCCTCTGACTGTTCGCCTCCGGCCGCACGCACCGCGCCGTAGACTGCGGCATGACGACCGCTCCGATCCTCGACACGCCGGACCGGCGGCCGATCGCGCCGACGGTGATCGACTTCGAGGCCTCCGGCTTCGGCAAGGGCAGCTATCCGATCGAGGTCGGCTACGTGTTGCCGGACGGTCGCAGCGACTGCATGCTGATCCGGCCCGACCGCGGCTGGGTGCACTGGGATCCGGCTGCCGAACGGCTGCACGGCATCCCGCGCGACCTGCTGATGCGACGCGGCCGTCCGGTAGGTGAAGTCGTGGAACGGCTCGACGCGCGCCTGGCCGGTCTCACGGTCTACACCGACGGCTGGGGCAACGACTACAGCTGGCTGTCGATGCTCTACGAGCTGGTCGACCGGCGACCGGCCTATCGCCTCGAAAGCCTGCAGAAGCTGCTGAGCGAGGACGAGCGCGCACGCTGGGACGTCACGCGCGCGGCCGTCGCTCGCGAGGCGCCCGACTCGCGCCACCGCGCCAGCGCCGATGCCCGCGTGCTGCAGGCCACGGTCCGACGCCTGCACGGCGGCTGACGTGGCGGCCGACGCGGCGGATGAGGCGACTTCGAATGCGGTGGATAACGCGACTGCGATGCGGCGGCTGACGCGACGCTGACTGCGCGGCTGACTGCGGCGGCTGACTGCGGCGGCTGACTGCGGGCGCCCGCGTCAGAAGTCGCCCGCGACCCGTCGCTTGCCGGCGTTCTTGGCCGCGTACAACGCCTCGTCGGCACGCTCGAGCAGGGCCGGCAGGGTCGTCGCGTCGTGCGGATAGCGGGCCACGCCGATGCTCGCCGACACCGACGGCTCGACGCCCGGATAGGGCTGCGACAGCACGGCCAGCAGCTTCTCGGCGACCTGCCGGGTCCGGACGCCGTCGACGTCGACCAGCAGCACCGAGAACTCGTCGCCCCCGCGACGCGACACCACGTCCGAACCGCGGATCGAGCCGGTGATGCGGCTCGCGACCAGCATCAGCACGCGGTCGCCGGCCGCGTGTCCGTGCCGGTCGTTGACCGCCTTGAAACCGTCGAGGTCGATCGCGAGGATCGCCAGCTGCGCGCCGTCGCGATACGCCTGGGCGATCTGGCGCCCGGCCATCTCGTCGAACAGCGTGCGGTTGCGCAGGTCGGTGAGCGGGTCGTGGTACGCGTGATGCTGAGCGGCGGCGAGCTTGCGCGACGCCTCGCGAATCGCCTGCGCCACCGCGTCGGTCTCGCGGAACGGCGTGGACGGCAAGTCGATCGGCTGGCCGTTGCCGAGCGCGAGCGCGGGTTCGATCAGGCTGGCCACCGACCGCGTGACCACCCGCGAGACGCCCAGCGCGAACCACAGCACGAGCCCCAGCGCGACGAGCGTCGCCACCACCAGCCAGGCGATCGAGCGATGCAGCGGCGCGACCAGCAGCGACTTCGGCGCACCGATCGCGACGGTCCAGTCGCGCTTGGGCGAACGGCTGAACGCGGTCAGCACCGGGACGCCGTCCTTCGTGATGGCGTCGGTGATGCCTTCGGCGCGACCCGCGATCCCGGCCAGCACCGACGGCGTCGCGAGCGAGCCGACGTAGTGGCCCTGGTCCGGCAGGCGGGCCACGATGTGCCCCGACGGGTCGATCACCGCCGCGATCCAGCCGCGGGGCAGATCGTGCTCGATCGAGCGGATCACCTGCCCGGGTTCGAGCGTCACGACCAGAGCGTGGACGACCTGCTCGCCCCGGAACACCGGCACGCCGAGCGCGACGATCGGCGAGCCGTCGAAGGGAGCCGCGAAGACCCCGCTCAGGAACGGCTTGCCGTGTTCGAACACCGAACGGAACCGGTCGGGGTCGTCGGTGGTCGGCAGTGCGCTGCCGAACGGCAGCAACGTGTTGACGCGTTGCCGGCCGTCGGGGTCCAGCAGCACGTAGTTGTGGACCGCCTGCGTGCGCATCGCGTCGCGCAGGCCGTCCTGGAAGCGACCGAGGTCGCCGTGCGCGAGGAACGACGACGTCGCCAGCACCTGCAGGCCCGACTCGGCCGCCTCGAGGTCGCCATCGATCAGGAAGCGCATCGTCCGCGCCCGGATCACGGCCTCGTTGAGGACGGCCGCCTCCTGCGCGCGGTAGTCGACGTAGATCATCGCGGCGAGCGCCAGCAGCGCGGGCAAGAGGCAGGCGCCGACCAGCACCGCGAGGCTGAGCGGGATCGACAGGCGGCGCGCGACCGCGACGTCGGTGGACGGGACGTCGCGCGGGTCGTGCAATGCGGACGGACTGGGTCGCGAACGGGGCATCGGCGAGGACGGGTCGTCGGGGTGGACGGTCCGGCCGTCCTTCACGACGCAGCCTAGCGTGTCGACGGCGCGCGCGACAGCACCGCGCGTCCTACGAACCGCGGTTCAGGACCCGAGACGTTCGAGCGTGCGCGGATCGCGCTGCCCGCCGCAATACTTGTCGAGCGCCGCGACCAACAGTGCTTCGTCGGGCGCGGCGGCGGCGAACAGCGTCATCGACGAGCGGAACTTGGCGTCGTCGGGATCGCCGAAAATCTCGAGCAGCGAGCGCCCTTCGACCGCGACGACGAGGCGCGTGCACTCGACCAGCCGCGGGCCGAGCAACGGATGCGCGAGATAGGCCCGCGCCTCGTCGAGCGTCGCGACGGCGTACCGCTTCGACATGCCGCTGAAGCCGAGACCGGCCACCTGCGGGAACACGAACCACATCCAATGCGAGCGCTTGCGGCCGCGGCGCAGCTCGTCGAGCACCTGGTCGATGACGGGGGCCTGTGCGTCGACGAAGCGCTGGAGGTCGTGAGGGTCGGTCATGGGGGTCGGTCGTGGCAGTAGGTGGAGGCAGTAGGTGGAGGCAGTCGGTCGTGGCAGTCGGTCGTGGCAGTCGGTGGAGGGGGGCCGCGATCGCTGCCGTCGAAAGTCGTCTTCGGCAGCGTAACGATTGTTGTCCGCGAGTTGCATGTGAGCGCGCGTCGATCGTCGATTTGCAGCCGGTGGATGCGGCGGCGGCGCCCCGCCTTGTCGACTACCCCGCGAAGCGCTCGCAGGCGTCACTTCCCGATGCAGAACCGCCCGAAGATCTCGCCCAGCAGGTCGTCGGCCGAGACGGTGCCGGTGATGCGTCCGAGCTCGACCTGCGCGAGCCGGAGCTCTTCGGCGAACAGGTCGAGTCGCCGGTCGCCTTCGTCCGCGTGCTCGCCGGCCGCTGCGAGATGGACCGCGGCGGCGCGTAGCGCCACCAGATGGCGTTCCCGCGCGATGAAGCCGGTCTCGGCACCCGGCTGCCAGCCGGCGATGGCCAGCAACTCGTGGCGCAACAGGTCGATGCCGGCGCCGGTCTTCGCCGACAGCCACAGCCGCGCGACACCGTCGGGCCGGTCGAGCGCG
>CAHJXF010000272.1 GCA_903644065.1 Betaproteobacteria bacterium | reverse complement strand
ACGACCTGCTGCGCGCGGTCGCCAGCCTGTGCATGCCGTCGAGCGACGGCGATCCGGCCGCCGCGCGACGCCTCGTGGCCTTGCTGCTCGATGGGCTGCGCTACCGGGCGGTCCGGCCGGGCTGACGGTCGTCGGGCCGGTTCGCGGGAGCAAGCCGGAGCCCGTCTGCGGCCGGCTGCCGAGGTCGACGACCGGAAGCGCCGGCGCACGGCTCCGTGCGGACCGGATCACCGACCGCCGTACGTCCGATCCGCCGACGTCGTTCCGACACCACGAAAAGAGACATGAGCCGCGAGCCACGAACCGCGAGCGCTCTCGACCCGCGCGACCCTGTCGACCCGCGCTCAGCCGACATGCCGCCGGGCGTTCCGGAACAGTCGCAGCCACGGGCTCGCCTCGCCCCAGTCGTCGGGATGCCACGACATCTGCACGGTGCGGAAGACCCGCTCCGGGTGCGGCATCAACGCGGTGAAGCGGCCGTCGGACGTGGTCACGCCGGCGAGACCGTCGGCCCCGCCGTTCGGGTTGTACGGATAGCGCTCGGTCGGCTGGCCGGCATGGTCGACGAAGCGCAGCGGCACCATCACCCGCCCGGCGTCGCCCTGCCGACCGAAGTCGGGTCGGCCCTCGCCGTGGGCCACCGCGATCGGTGCGATGGTGCCGGCCATGCCGTCGAAGAACAGCGACGGCGACGGCTCGACGACCACGCTCGCCAGCCGCGCCTCGTAGCGCGAGCGGTTGTAGGTGAAGCGCGGCCACGCGTCGGCGCCCGGGATCAGCGGCGCCAGCGCCGCCATCATCTGGCAGCCGTTGCAGACGCCGAGCGCGAAGCTGTCGGGCCGCGCGAAGAAGCCGGCGAACAGGTCGGCCAGCTTCGCGTCGAAGCGGATGGCCTTGGCCCAGCCCTCGCCGGCACCCAGCACGTCGCCGTACGAGAAGCCGCCGCAGGCGACGAAACCCGTGAAGCCGGCCAGCGTGTGACGCCCCTCCGCGAGGTCGCTCATGTGCACGTCGACGCTGTCGAAGCCGGCCCGCCAGAACGCGTAGGCCATCTCGCTCTGGCTGTTGACGCCCTGCTCGCGGAGGATCGCGATGCGCGGTCGGGTGCCGACGAACCGGCCGGTCGCGACGAACGGCGCGGCGACGTCGTCGTCGAGGTCGAACGGCACGTGGACCGGCATGCCCGGATCGTCGTCGGCGATGCGCTGCTGCTCGGCATCGGCCGACGCCGGCTCGTCGCGCAACCGCGCGATGCGCCAGCTCGTGTCGCTCCACGCCTGCTGCAACTCGACACGGCTCTTCGCGTAGATGCCCTTCGCGTCGCGGTAGATCTCGATCACGTCGCGGTCGTTGACCTTGCCGATCGCATGGGTCAGCGCGCCGAGCGCGTGCCGGCGCAGGATGTCCATCACCGCGCCGCGATCGGCGGTGCGGACCTGCAGCGCCGCGCCCAGCTCCTCGCTGAAGAGGGCCTTCAGCGTCGCGGCTTCGCGACGCGCGGACACCTGGGTGGTCCAGTTCTTCGAGTCGCCCCAGTCGTCGCTGCTGTCGCCCTTCAGCGTCAGCAGGTCGACGTTGATCGACACGCCGCAACGGCCGGCGAACGCCATCTCGCACAGCGTCGCGAACAGGCCGCCGTCGGAACGGTCGTGGTAGGCCAGCACCAGCGACGCCGCGCGCAGCTCGGTCATCGCGGCGAAAAAGGCCTTCAGCAGCTCGGGATCGTCGACGTCGGGAACCGCGTCGCCGACCTGCCCCGTGACCTGCGCGAGGATCGATCCGCCGAGACGATTGCGCGACGCGCCGAGGTCGACCAGCAGCAGCGACGTGTCGCCGACGCCGGGATGGGTCCGCTCGGTCTTCAACTGCGGCGTCCACGTCGGGCGCACGTCGCGGACCACCGCGAAGGCCGTCACGACCAGCGACACCGGCGAGATGACCTCGCGCGCCGCGCCGTCGTCGTCCTTCCACGTGGTGCGCATCGACAACGAGTCCTTGCCGACCGGGATGCCGATGCCGAGCGCGGGACACAGCTCGAGGCCGACGGCGCGCACCGCGTCGTACAGCGCGGCGTCCTGCCCGGCGTTGCCGCAGGCCGCCATCCAGTTGGCCGACAACTTGACGTCGGCGAGCCGTTCGACCGGCGCCGCGACGAGATTGGTGATCGCCTCGCCGACCGCGATCCGCGCCGACGCGGCCGCGTCGACGGTCGCGAGCGGCGTGCGCTCGCCCATCGCCATCGCTTCGCCGGCGTAGCCCGCGTAGTCCATCAACGTCACCGCGCAGTCGGCCACCGGCACCTGCCACGGCCCGACCATCTGGTCGCGCGACGTGAGGCCGCCCACCGTGCGATCGCCGATCGTGACCAGGAAGCTCTTGTCGCCCACCGTGGGGTGCATCAGCACGTCGCGCGCGACGGTCTCGAAGTCGAGGTCGGTGAGCTCGACCGGGACACGCGGCGTCTCGACGTGCGCGACGTCGCGATGCATCTTGGGCGGATGGCCGAACAGCACGTCCATCGGCAGGTCGATCGGCTGCAAGCCGATGGTCGATGGGTCGACCAGTTCGAGCCGGCGCTCGGTCGTTGCCCGACCCACGACGGCGACCGGGCAACGCTCGCGCGCGCAGATCGCGACGAACGCGTCGAGTCGCTCCGGCGCGATGGCGAGCACGTAGCGCTCCTGCGACTCGTTGCTCCAGATCTCGCGCGGCGACAGGCCGCTGGCGCCGACCGGCACCTGGGCCAGGTCGAAGCGCGCGCCGCGTCCTGCGCCTTCCACCAGCTCCGGAAACGCGTTCGACAGTCCACCGGCGCCGACGTCGTGGATCGACAGGATCGGGTTAGCGTCGTGCGGGTCGGCATCGCCGGGATCGACCCGTGCCAGTTGCCAGCAGCGGTCGATGACCTCCTGCGCGCGGCGCTGCATCTCCGGGTTGCCGCGCTGCACCGAGTCGAAGTCGAGCGCCACGTTGTTCGCGCCGGTCGCCATCGAGCTCGCGGCGCCGCCGCCGATGCCGATGCGCAGGCCCGGTCCGCCGATCTGGACCAGCAGCGCGCCGTCGGGCAGGTCGGCCTTGGCGCTGTGCGTGTCGCGGATGTTGCCGAGGCCGCCGGCGATCATGATCGGCTTGTGATAGCCGTACTCGACGTCGCCGACCCGCTGCTCGAAGACGCGGAAGCAGCCGGCGAGGTTGGGTCGTCCGAACTCGTTGTTGAAGGCGGCCGCGCCGAGCGGGCCTTCGGTCATGATCTCGAGAGGCGACGCGATGCGCGCGGGGCGGCCGATCGAGCGCTCCCAGGCGCGCGTCGCGTCGGGCAGCGCGAGGTTGGATACCGCGAACCCCGTCACGCCGGCCTTCGGCTTCGCGCCGCGACCGGTCGCCCCCTCGTCGCGGATCTCGCCGCCGGCACCGGTGGACGCGCCGGGAAACGGCGCGATCGCGGTCGGATGGTTGTGCGTCTCCACCTTCATCACGACATGCACCGGCTCGACGTGCGGCGCATACACGCCGTCCGCACCCGGAAACCAGCGCTCGGCGAACCCGCCTTCCATGATCGCCGCGTTGTCCGCGTAGGCGACGATGGTGTTCTGCGGCGACACGGCCTCGGTGTGGCGGATCATCGCGAAGAGCGTTCGCGCCTGCGGTACGCCGTCGACGGTCCACGACGCGTTGAAGATCTTGTGCCGGCAGTGTTCGCTGTTGGCCTGCGCGAACATCATCAGTTCGACATCGGTCGGGTCGCGGCCGAGCTTGCCGAACGCGTCGACGAGATAGTCGATCTCGTCGGTCGACAACGCGAGACCCAACGCTTCGTCGGCCGCGACCAGCGCGCCGCGTCCTCGAGTCGCGAGCGGCACGATCTCCATCGGCGCGGCGTCCACGCGGTCGAACGATCGCGCCAGGTCGAAGCCCGCGTCGACGACCACTTCGGTCATGCGATCGTGCAGCGCATCGCCGATGCGGATGCGGTCGGCCGCATCGATCGCGCCGCGGCCGAACAGGCCCGCCTTGATCCCGACCGCGTAGACCACGCCGCGCTCGATGCGCTCGACGGCGTCGAGACCGCAGCGGTGCGCGATGTCGGTGGCCTTGCTGGCCCATGGCGACAGCGTGCCGAGGCGCGGCAGCACGACGAAGGACTCGCCTTTCGCCGCTTTCGCAGTCGCGTCCCGGGTGCCGTCCCCGGCGCCATCTCCATACGTCAGCAGCGCGTCGAGCCGGGCCCGCTCGCTTTCGAGGAGCGGGCGCGACGAAGCGACGAGGTGGACGAAGCGGGCGTCGATCGCGCGGACCGCGAGCCCCTGCGCCACCAGTTCGGCGACCAGGCGCTCGGCACGAAACGCGGAGAGCGCACGACCTCCTTCGATCGTGAGGACGTGCGGGCTCGGGCACTGCGGGGGATTCATGACATCGGACCGGACGAGGCCCGTAGGCGAAGCACCCGATTATAGCGAGCCGTGCACGCCGGCCTCGAGGCGACTCGACCCGTGGCCCGGCGACGCGGGCACCGGATCGTCGCGACAGCGCGCCTGCCCATCGACGCGGAAACCATCGTCGACCGGGCGAAGCTCGAGCGGAGCCGGCGATCCGCACCGACTCGGCCTTGACCGCGCGTCGGAGCCTGTTCGCCGGGATGCCCGTTCGCGCGGGACCTCCTATCATCGGACCATGTCGCGCTCCGAACGTCTTCTCGCGCTCCTCCAGGCGTTGCGTCGGCGCCGTCGCGCCGTCAGCGGCCAGACGCTCGCCGACGAACTGGGTATCAGCATCCGGACGCTGTACCGCGACATCGCGGTGCTGCAGGTCCAGGGTGCGGCGATCGAGGGCGCGCCGGGCATCGGTTACGTGATGCGGCCGGGCTTCCTGCTGCCCCCGCTGATGTTCCGCGACGAGGAGCTCGAAGCCCTGGCCCTCGGGCTGCGCTGG
>CAHJXF010000271.1 GCA_903644065.1 Betaproteobacteria bacterium | reverse complement strand
TGTGGCCAGAAGAGGCGATGCGCGAAGCGATCGAGGCGGGTGCCCGACGCCCGGCGACCGCGGACCTCGCCGTGGTCGTGCACATGCACGACGACATCGATCCCGAACTGCTCGAAGTCTTTGTCGCCGAAGGCGGCGAGATCCTGCCGCAGATCGGTGCGCTGTTGCGCTCGTGGCAGGCGCATCCGACCGATGCCGCACCGGCCCGCATGCTGTTGCGTCATCTGCATACGCTGAAGGGCAGCGCGCGCATGGCGGGCGCGATGCGGCTCGGCGAAGTGGTTCACGACCTCGAGGCCCGCGTCGAAGCGGCCGCCCGACTGCACGAGCTGCCGCGCAGCCTCGTCGACGAACTGCTGGCATCGCACGATCGCAGCCTCGAGCTGTTCGACCACCTGCAGCGGCCGCAGACGCACGAGGTCGTCGCAGCGGCCGTCGTTGCGGAGCCGGGGACGACGCCGACCGACGCCGAGCTGCCGGTCGAGTCGCCGGCGGAGGCGGCGTCGGCCGATCGGGACGGGTCCGCTGCGCCCGTCCGCACCGTGGCCGAGGGCCGGACCCGGGACCATCAGCCGGCGCAGAAGCCGGCCGTGCGCGTCGACTCCGAGACGCTCGACCGGCTCGTCAACCTGGCCGGCGAGGTCAGCATCTCGCGGGCGCGCATCGAGAACGAGGTGCAGCAGATCAAGGGCGCGATGTCCGACCTCAACGACAACGTCGAGCGCTTGCGCGCCCAGTTGCGCGAGATCGAGCTGCAGGCCGAGTTCCAGATGCAGTCGCAGATGCAGTCGCAGCAGGCGGCCGGCGAAGAGCGCGAAAAGTTCGATCCGCTCGAGTTCGATCGCTTCACGCGCTTCCAGGAACTGACGCGGATGATGGCCGAGTCGGTCAACGACGTGATGACGTTGCAGACCAACCTGCAGAAGAGCCTCGACGCCGCGGAAGGCGACCTGGGCGCGCAGCGGCGCATGACGCGCGACCTGCAGCAGGACCTGATGCGCGTGCGCATGGTGCCGTTCTCGAGCATCGCCGAGCGCCTGTATCGCGTGGCGCGACGGACCGCGAAGGAAGTCGACAAGCGCGTCAACCTCGACATCCGCGGCGGCTCGGTGGAGATCGACCGCAGCGTGCTCGAGCGCATGGCCGGTCCGTTCGAGCACCTGCTGCGCAATCACATCGTGCACGGCATCGAGAGTCGCGAACGGCGCCACGCCGCCGGCAAGGACGAGACCGGCGAGCTTCTGATCGAGGTGCGACAGGAGGGCAACGAGATCGTGCTGACGTTCGCGGACGACGGCGCGGGACTCGACCTGCACCGTATCCGCGGCAAGGGCCGCGGTCTCGGGCTGATCGGGGACCAGGCGAGCGATGCCGAAGTCGGGGAGCTGATCTTCCACGCCGGGTTCTCGACGGCCGCCGAAGTCACCGAGCTCGCGGGTCGTGGCGTCGGCATGGACGTCGTGCGCGCCGAGACGACCGTGCTGGCGGGTCGGGTCGGCGTCGACAGCGAGCCGGGCAAGGGCACGCGTTTCACGATCAACCTGCCGCTGACGCTGGCGATCTCGCAGGTCGTGCTGGTCGGCATCGCCGGTCGCGTCTACGCGTTGCCCGCCGTGCTGGTGGAACAGGTCCAGCAGTTGCGCCCGCAAGCCCTCGCCGACGCCTACCGCGCCGGCCATCTGCCCTGGGCCGGCGCGCCGGTGCGCCTGGTGTTCCTCGGCACGCTGCTCGGCATCGAGGACAGCGTTCCGGTCGCGCAGCGCTCGTCCCCGGTCCTGGTTCTGCGATCGGCCGGCGAGCGCATCGCGATCCACGTCGACGACGTGATCGGCAACCAGGAAGTCGTGGTCAAGAACCTGGGACCGCAGCTGGCGCGCATGACCGGCATCGCCGGCGCGACGGTCCTCGGTTCCGGTCAGATCGTGCTGATCCTCAATCCGGTTCAACTCGCGCAGATGATCCGGTCCGACGCGGTGCGTTCGCCGGCGCTGTTGGCGGACGAGGGCGTCGGCGAGGGCGCCGGCGAGGGCATCGGCGAGGGCGCCGGCATCGGCTCGGTCCTGGCCGGCGGCGACCTAAAGACGCTGCCGACCGTCATGGTGGTCGACGATTCGCTCACGGTGCGCCGTGTCACGCAGCGCCTGCTGTCGCGGGAGGGCTACCAGGTCGTGCTCGCGAAAGACGGCGTCGATGCGCTCGAGCAACTGCAGGGTTATCCGCCCGACGTGATGCTGGTGGACATCGAGATGCCGCGCATGGACGGCTTCGACCTGACCCGCAACGTGCGCAACGACGACCGCTACAAGCACATCCCGATCATCATGATCACGTCGCGCACGGCCGAGAAGCATCGGCGGCACGCCGCGGAACTCGGCGTCGACGCGTATCTCGGCAAGCCCTACGGCGAAGACGAGTTGCTGGAACTGCTGATGCTGCACACGCGCGCCGCGCGTGCGCACCCGGCTTGATGCGCCTGGCCCGGTCGGTGGCCGGGCCGGGTATGCATGGCCTCGAGCGGGCGCGAGGCGGCGGCGCAGGCCACGAGGTGGCGGGCCGACAGCCATCGGCGCGCTCCGCGTCCCGGAGGGCGCCGGCTCGCCTCAGGCGACCGAGCGCACGACCGAGTAGCGCTCCAGCGTCGCCTTCCGCGCCTCGCCGTGGTCGACGATGGGCTGCGGGTAGTTGTCGCCGAGCACGACGCCGGCGCTCCGCAACTCGGCCGTGCTCGCCAGCCACGGCGCGTGGATGGTCCGGTTCGACAGCTTGGCCAGGACCGGCACGTAGCGGCGGATGAAGGCGCCGTCCGCATCGAAGCGCTCGGACTGCGTCACCGGATTGAAGATGCGGAACCACGGCTGCGAGTCGACGCCGCTCGACGAGGCCCACTGCCAGCCGCCGTTGTTGGCCGACAGGTCGTAGTCGTTCAGGCGGTCCGCGAAGTAGCGCTCGCCGAGACGCCAGTCGAGCCCGAGGTCCTTCGACAGGAAGCTGGCGGTGACCATCCGCAGGCGGTTGTGCATGAAGCCGGTGGTGTTGATCTGCATCATCGCCGCGTCGATCAGCGGATAGCCGGTCCGGCCCGCGCACCAGGCGTCGAACAGCGGAGCCACGCCGTCGCCCGCCTGCCAGTCGATGCGGTCGAACTGCGGCTTGAAGGCGGCGCCGGTCGAGAGGTCGGGTCGGTGATGGAGGACCTGGAAATAGAAGTCGCGCCAGATCAGCTCCGACAGCCAGGTCTCGGCACCCTTCGCGTCGGCGGCCTGCCGGGCGAGGTCGATCGCGGATCGCGCCAGCGCGCGGATCGAGATCGTGCCGAAGCGCAGGTGCACCGACAGGTACGACGTGCCGCGCCGTCCGGGAAAGTTGCGGCCGTCGGCGTAGTCACCGATGTGCGCGACGAACTGGTCGAACAGCGCGTGCGCGCCCGACATGCCGGTCGGAATGGCGATCTCGTCCAGGTTCGTCTTCGCGAAGCCCATCGCGTCGAGCGTCGGGACGGGTTCGTCGAGCGCCGCCGGCACCGCGGCCAGACGGTCGCGATACTTCTCGACCGGATAGGCCTTGACGTGGAACGGCGTCAGCGCCCTTTGCCACGCGCGCCTGTAGGGCGTGAACACGGTGAACGGATTGCCGCCCTGCGTGACGATCTCGTCCTTCTCGAAGATCACCTGGTCCTTGAAGCCGTGCAGCGCGCGACCGTCGTGCTCCAGCGCGTCGGCGACCTGCCAGTCGCGTTCGATCGCGGTCGCCTCGTAGTCGTGATTGACGAACACGGCGGCGACGTCGAGCGCCCGGGCGATCGCCGGGACGATGTCGCGGGCCCGACCGTGGCGCACGACGAGACGCGCCGCGCCATCGGGCGATGCCTCGCCCAGCGCGTTCGACACCTCGACGATGCTGGCGCGAATGAATTCGACGCGTCGGTCGTGCACCAGTCCGCGTTCGAGCAGCGGATCGAGGATCTCGGTATCGAACACGAAGAGGCACCAGACGGACCGGCAGCGGCGCAACGCGTGATACAGCGCGGCGTGGTCGGCGAAGCGCAGGTCGCGACGCAGCCAGACCAGCCCGCGTTCGTATTCGGGTTCGGGCGATGACATGGATTCGTGGAAGCGGAGGAAGGGATCGCGCGAACGGCGACACGCCGCGTCGATTGTGCCGACCGAACCCGCCGTTTACAATGTCGCCATGTCCGATCAAGCATCCGCGAGCGGCGAGCCGGACGGGCTCGATCCGGGCTTTTCCGCCGGTCCGAACGCCTCCGCCCGGACCGCCACCTTCAGTCTCGCGAACCACTTCCTGATCGCCATGCCGAGCATGGCCGACTCGCGTTTCTCCGATACGGTCGTCTACGTGCTGGAGCACACGTCCGAGCGGGCGATGGGCGTCGTCATCAACCGGCCCACCGACCTGACGCTCGAAAAGCTGTTCGAGCGGGTGGACATGAAGCTCGAGATCGCGGTCCTCGGGGCGCAGCCGGTCTGCTACGGCGGCCCGATGGCCACCGATCGCGGCTTCGTGCTGCACGACCAGGCGGATGCCGATTACGGCTCCACGCTGAAGGCGGACAACAACGGGCTGTCGCTCACGACCTCGAAGGACGTGCTCGAAGCGATGGCCGACGGCCGCGGGCCGAAGCACGTCATGGTGGCGCTGGGTTATGCCGGCTGGGACGCGGGTCAGCTCGAGAGCGAGATCGCGCACAACGCCTGGCTCACCGTGGCGGCCGACCCGGCGGTGGTGTTCGACGTTCCGCATGCGCGTCGCCGCGCGTCCGCCATCCATCTGCTCGGCTTCGACCCAGCCATGCTGTCCGGCGAAGCCGGCCATGCCTGACCGGCCGTCGCGCGACGGCGGCGACCGCCGGCGGCGTCGCGCCCTGCGATCGATGCTCGAGGACTCGACCTCGCTCTGGACGCGGACCCGGCGCCCGGTTGCCGCAGCGCCTCGC
>CAHJXF010000270.1 GCA_903644065.1 Betaproteobacteria bacterium | reverse complement strand
CCGCTGACCCGCCCGCGTCGCACGCGCAGCCGACCGAGCGTCAGCTCCGCCTGCAGGTCGGGCGCGACGCGGGTCAGTGCGGCGATCCCGGCGCCGGCATGCGCGTGGCAGATCGCGCAAGCCAGCGCGTCCGCGGCGTCGGTCGTCGGCACGCCGGTCAGCCGCAGCAGGCGCACCACCATCTCCTGCACCTGTCCCTTGCCGGCCTTGCCGTAGCCGACCGTGGCCTGCTTGGTCTGCAGCGCGGTGTATTCGGACACGCCGATGCCGCCGGTCATCAGCGCGCAGATGGCCGCGCCGCGGGCCTGCCCGAGCAGCAGCGTCGACTGCGGATTGACGTTGACGAAGACCTTCTCGATCGCGGCGCTGGTGGGTCGGTGCGACGCGACGATCTCGCGCACGCCTTCGAAGATGACGTGCAGCCGCTCGGGCAGGTCGGCGTCGGGCGTGCGCACCACACCGCTCGCGACGTAGCTCAGTCGCGGACCGTCGACGTCGATGACGCCGAAGCCGGTGATGCGCAGGCCCGGGTCGATGCCGAGGATGCGCATGTCAACGCGCGACGACGTGGTTGCGCGACCGGGTGACGACGGCGTCCTCGTCTCTCGTGCCGTCCGCGACCGCGAGCATCACCACGACGCTTTCAACGTGGTCCGCCATCAAGGCGCTGCCATCGTGCGCGATGAAGCGAGGCGCCACCACGAACGCGGATCGCTCGTTGCCGTCCAGGAACGAACGGTCACGGGCGATTCCGCAACCATAGGCCGCCGCACGGACGGCCAAGTCCGGATCGCCGCGAGCCGGCAGGTTCCGCGATCTTCCCAGCGCCGATGACAATCCCCGATCGCGCACACCTGCACTCCCCCGTGCTTTGCCGGCTGGATATCGTCGATCGCTTCGACGACTTCGTCGCCGGCCCGGACGAACGTCGTCACGGAAGGTTATTCGGCGAGCTCGGCCAGCGCCGCGCGGTGCTGCTTCACGATCTTCCGCGCCGCGATCATCCGCTCTTCGAACGCCGGATCGGTCGCCGTCAGCCGACAGCCGTTGGGGCATCGGTCGGATAGAGCGTGTCGCCCCGCTCGAGGTCGGGCCGGGCCGGGCCAGCGCGTCCCTGGGCAGGATGACGCCCATCGAGTTGCCGATCTGTGTGGGTACGAGGTCGTGCATGGCGCTTCGGATGTGACAACAAAGGTAATACGCAGTATCCGAGCGACGCGAATGTCGCGCAAGTCACGTTGCCTTGCGAAGCGCGGTCACGTTCACGCGGCCGATCAATGCCGGAAGTGCCGCACTCCCGTGAACACCATCGCGATGTCGCGCTCGTCGGCCGCCGCGATCACCTCCGGATCGCGCACGCTGCCGCCCGGCTGGATGACGCACGCGGCTCCCGCGTCGGCCACCACGTCGAGCCCGTCGCGAAACGGAAAGAACGCGTCCGAGGCGACGACCGAGCCGTGCAGCGACAGGCCGGCGTGCCCGGCCTTGATCGACGCGATGCGCGCCGAGTCGATGCGGCTCATCTGCCCCGCGCCGACCCCGAGTGTGCGGCCGCCCGAACAGAACACGATCGCGTTCGACTTGACGAACTTGGCCACGCGCCAGGCGAACAGCAGGTCGTCGAGTTGCGTCGCGTCGGGGTGCTTTTGCGTCACGACCTCGAGCCCGTCGCGGGTCAATCGATGCGCGTCGACCGATTGCACCAGCAGGCCCGAGCCGATGCGCTTGACGTCGAGGCCGGTCCAGCCGGTCGCGGTGGCGCCGGCGTTCGCCACCTGCCGATACGACGCGACCTCGAGCACGCGCAGGTTGGTCTTGCCGGCGAGCAGCTGCAGCGCCTCGGGCGTGTAGGCCGGCGCGATCAGCACCTCGACGAACTGCCTGGTCACCGCCTCGACCGTGGCCGCGTCGAGCGCGCGGTCGAACGCGATGATGCCGCCGAAGGCCGACGAGGGATCGGTCGCCAGGGCTTTCGTGTAGGCGTCGAGCGGCGTGGCGCCGAGCGCGACGCCGCAGGGGTTGGCATGCTTGACGATCACGCAAGCCGCCCCGCGCGCATCGCCCGCATCGCCGCCGCCGCCCTCGTCGCCCGCGAAGCTCTTGACGCATTCCCAGGCCGCGTCCGCATCGGCGAGGTTGTTGTACGACAGCGCCTTGCCCTGCAACTGACGCGCGGTGACGAGCGTGCCGGGCAGCGGCGACGGATCGCGATACAGCGCGGCGCTCTGGTGCGGGTTCTCGCCGTAGCGCAGATCCTGCAGCTTGACGAAGCCGGGGTTGGACTGCGTCGGGAAGGCCGCGCGCGACACGCCGGTCGCGCTTGGTGGGTAGACGATCGACGACAGGTAGTCGCTGATCGCCGCGTCGTAGCGCGCGATGCGATCGAACGCCGCGACAGCGAGCGCGAAGCGCGTGGCCTCGTCGACGTCGCCGGACGCGGCGACCCGCTCGCCGAAGGTCGCGTATTGCGACGCGTCGGTCAGCACCGCCACGTGCTTCCAGTTCTTGGCGGCCGAGCGGACCATCGCCGGACCGCCGATGTCGATCTGCTCGACGGCGTCGTCGAGCGTGCAGCCGGGTGCGGCGACGGTCGTCTCGAACGGATAGAGGTTCACGACCAGCACGTCGATCGCGCCGATGCCGTGCTTGTCGATGGCCGCGATGTGGGCCGCGACGTCGCGCCGCGCCAGCAGGCCGCCGTGCACCTTCGGATGCAGCGTCTTGACGCGGCCGTCGAGCATCTCGGGAAAGCCGGTGTAGTCGGCCACCTCGATCACCGCGAGGCCGGCTTCGGCCAGCAGCTTCGCGGTGCCGCCGGTGGACAGCAGTTCGACGCTGCGCGCGGCCAGCGTGCGGGCCAGCGCGACGATGCCGGTCTTGTCGGAGACGGAGAGGAGGGCGCGACGGATCATGGGCGACTGGACGAAGGGATGGAGGAGAGCGGTCGCAAGACCGCGGCGCATTCGGTCCGGCGGCGGGCGACCCCGAGCACGGCGCGGCAATCACGGCGGTCGAGCGGCCGCGCAGTCGGCGCGACCACGACCTCCCGTCCACCACCAACGCCCGCGACCTCGCGACCGCGACCTGACGATCGAGAGCTCGCGACCGCGACCGCACGACCGGGACCTCGCGACCGCGAGCTCACTCCGGTCTCATAGCAGCCCGTGCTCGCCGAGCTTCTTGCGCAGCGTGTTGCGATTGATGCCGAGGATGGCAGCGGCCTGCGACTGGTTGTGCGCCGCGTGGCGCATGACGATCTCGAGGACCGGCTTCTCGACCGTGCGCATCACCATCTCGTACACATTGGTCGCGGCCTCGCCGTCGAGGTCGCTCAGGTATTTCTCCAGGCTGTCGCGCACGCACTCCTCGATCGACGGTCGACTCATCGTCCGGCGCCTCAGGCCGCGCGAAGCAGCGATGCGACCGCTTCGCCCGGCAGCGCGTCGCCGTCGTCGCCGAGGTCGGCGAGGTAGCGATCCACCGCGGCGCGTTGCGCGTCGCAGTCCTCGATCGCATTCATGCGGGAACGGAAGCGGTCGCCGTCCGGCAGCGCGGCGACGTACCAGCCGATGTGCTTGCGCGCCGTTCGCAGCCCGGTGAACGCACCGTAGAACGCATAGTGGTCCTCGAGGTGGGCCGCCAGCAGGCCGCGCACCTCGCCGATGCTGGGCGCCGCCCGATGGACGCCGTGCCGCAGGTAATGCGCCACCTCGCGGAAGATCCACGGCCGGCCCTGCGCGGCACGGCCGATCATCACCGCGTCGGCACCGGTTCGCGCCAGCACGTGCGCCGCCCGTTCGGGCGTGTCGATGTCGCCGTTGGCGACGACCGGGATGCGGACCGAAGCCTTCACCGCGGCGATGGTGTCGTACTCGGCCTGCCCGGCGAAGCCGTCGGCGCGCGTGCGGCCGTGCAGCGTCAGCATCGCGACGCCGGCCCGTTCGGCGACGGCCGCGATCGACAACGCGTTGCGCGCCATGCGGTGCGGGCCGGTGCGGAACTTGAGCGTCACCGGCACCCCGCACGACACGGTCACCGCCGCGACGACCGCGTCGAGGATGCGCCCGACCAGCGCCTCGTCGGCCAGCAAGGCCGAGCCGGCGGCCGCGTCGCACACCTTCTTGGCCGGACAACCCATGTTGATGTCGATGATCTGCGCACCGCGATCGACGTTGAAGCGCGCGCACTCGGCGAGCATCGCGGCATCGCCGCCGGCGATCTGCACCGTCCGGGGCGCGGCCTCGCCGGCATGGTCGATGCGTCGCGCGCTCTTGACGGTGGCCCACAGACGCGGATTCGACGCCGCCATCTCGGACACCGCGTGACCGGCGCCCAGAGCCCTGCACAGCTTGCGATACGGCAGGTCGGTAACGCCGGCCATCGGCGCGACGAACACGCGATTGGGCAACCGATGCGTGCCGACCATCGGTCCGTCCGCGACGCCCGCGGCCTCCCGACCACGTTCGCAACGTCGAGCGTCGTCGGACGCGAATCGATCGGGACGAGGCTCGGACATGAACGCGGTGACGTGGGGAAAGGAATCCGGGGGCCGACCGTGCTGCGAAGCTGCTGGCACGACGACCGGGGCGCCGCTCGCGCGTGGCTCGGGCCGGGGATCGATTCTAGCCGCAAGGCCTCGCGCGCCGCATGTCGGGCCGGCGAAAAAAACGATCGTCGCGACCTTGCGAGGCGGCAGGCGTCGTGGCAGTTCCCGCGCCGCGCCGAAACGACGATGTCGTCGCCTAGCGCTGCCCGTCCATCATCTGTCGGGCGAGCAAGTCGCGAAGCGGCGGCACGACATCGAGCAGCGCGAGCGCCGCGCCGCGGGCCAGCACGACCGGGGCGAGGCGGCTCGCGAAGACGCGCGGCATCAGGTCCGTCAGGTCGACGGTGGCGGCGCGGTCGATGCGACGCGCGGCCGCGTAGCGTGCGACCAGCGTCGCCGCGTCCGTCGTCTGGTCCGTC
>CAHJXF010000269.1 GCA_903644065.1 Betaproteobacteria bacterium | reverse complement strand
TCCGCGTTCGCGCAGCCGTTCGACGGGCGGGACATCGAGCCGCTGGCACCGGCGCCGCAGGCCATCCCGGAGTCGTCGCCCGTCGAGGATCCGGCCACCGTGGCGCTGCGCCTCCGCGACGCCGTGCTCGACGACCTGCTGGTCCGCGTCGGCCCCGAACTCGACGCACGCATCGCGCAGGCCCTGCACGCCGAGGTCGAGACGGCGCTCGGACGGATGCAGCACAACCTGCGAGGACATCTGACCGACGCGTTGCGCGACGTCGTCGCACGGGCCGTCGCCGAGCAGATGCGGGCCGCGGGCGACGCCGTCGATCGGGGACCTGCGGGCTGATCGACCGGCGACCGCTGCGTGATCGGCGCTTCGCCGGCGACGGTGTCGCCGGCCGGTCGCGGCGAGACGGCCTCGCTTTCGTGCGTCACCCGTCCGGCTCCGTCGAATGACGGTGTTTTGCATGTCGCGCTTCGACTAGATTCACGTTGCGCATCGATCCGATGCGCTCCTCGAGTCTCGAACGCACATGAACCCGCCATCGAACCTGACGCGCTGCGACTGGGCGAATCCGGCCAACCCGCTGTACCTGCGCTACCACGACGAAGAGTGGGGCGTGCCGTGCCGCGACGAGACGCGGATGTTCGAGCTGCTCAACCTCGAGGGAGCGCAGGCCGGCCTGTCGTGGTCGACGATCCTCGCCAAGCGCGAACGTTATCGCACGGCCTTCGACGGCTGGGATGCCGACAAGGTCGCACGCTACGGCGACCACGACTTCCAGCGATTGATGAACGACGCCGGCATCGTCCGCAACCGCCTCAAGATCGGGTCGGCCATCAACAATGCCGGTGCCACGCTGCGGCTCGCCGACGACTGCGGCGGTCTGGTGCCGTACCTGTGGGGATGGGTCGGGGGCGAGCCGATCGTCACGCGACGCGGGCCGGCGTCACCGGCGCCGGCCCGCACCGAGCTGTCGGACGCGATCTCGAAGGACCTGATCGGTCGCGGCTTCCGCTTCGTGGGGTCGACGATCGTGTATGCGTACCTGCAGGCGACGGGCGTGGTGAACGATCATGCGGCCCGATGCTTTCGCGCGCCGCCGAGGCCGCTGCGACGAGACGCATCCCGCGACACGTCGTCCTCGCCGTCTTGATATGCGCGATCGAAGCATCGGAACCTGGAGCGGCCCTGGGAACGATCCGGTGGTCGCGTCCCCCGACGGCTTCGGTGACGCCGCTGCCTCAACGCAACCGCGCGAAGCCGGTCGAACCTAGGACCCGGGTCCGCCACCCGCATCACGATCGAGCGACTTGCCCAGCACGTCGTTGATCGACTGAACCTTGCGCGCGAGCGAGGTGCTCTCCTTGTCCTGGATGTGTTGCGGCACCTTGATGTACACCGTCAACGTGTACTGGCGGCCTGCCTTGTTCGCAGCGGCCGTGGCCGCCGCGGCGAACACCGACTCGCCGCTGACGATCTTGCCATCCGCATCGAACCGAAGGCGCCTGACCGCATTCTGCAAGGCGAGCGTTTCGCGAGGGAACAGATCGACCGGCGAGAGGACGGTGGTCACGGGCATCGCGGCGTCGGCTCGCGACGAAGCGACCGGCATCAGTTGAACGGCCATCCGTCGATGCGACAGGGTGGTACCGGCCGGAGGTGCGGTCGTCGGTGTCATCGCATCGCTCGTGCCGTCGGGAACGATATGCCCCCAGTTCGTCGTCACGCAGTTGGTGGGAGCGCCGGTCGTGCAGATGGTCGTGCTGTTGCCGCCGCCGCTGCCACTCGCGTAAGCCGATGAGGTGATCACCAGGAAAAACACGCACAACATCCGCTTCATCACGACTCCTTAAGGGTTGATCGAGTCTTTCAGACGTTCCGTCTCGGTCGCCGGGCGGGCGCCGATCAGAACCGACAGCATTTGTCGACATTGACGATATACACGCATGGCTTCGTTGGGTTGCCCGGCATCGAGATGGATCTGCATCAACATCCGATAGAACCCTTCGGCGAGCGGTTCGCGTGCGAGTGCCGCCTCGAGCAACGCCATCGCCTTGCTGGCTTCTCCGGCTTCCTGCCAGTAGACGATCAGGGTTCGCGCAGCACGGACGAACGTGGTGCGAAAGCGCTCTCGAACGGCTTCGCGCCAGCGGGACGATTCCTCGTGTTCCAGCGGCAACCCGTGGAACAAGGCGAGGAGCCGCTCTTGCAGGTCGAGGGTGTGACGACCGGCAATCCGTCCCGCGATGACGGATTCGCAGGCGATACCGACTTCGATGAATTCCCTGGCATCGGACGAGACCGATCTTCGATCCAGCGAGACCTTCCCTTCACGGACGATCAGCAGCGCGTCGTCACCGAGCAACTTGCGCAGCCGGGAAACGGTGACTTCGAGACTCTTTCGAGAAGCCGTATCGTCGTCATCGGGCCAAAGAGCAGCACAAAGCGACGCGGCATCCCCGATCAGGCCCGGGGTGCAGACCAGATACTTCAGCAGCTCCAGCGGCTTCTTCTGCGCCTTGCCTGTAGACAGAAGCGGTTCCCCGTCGCGAACGATGCGAAAATCTTTCAGGACTTCCACTCGCACCCGCCAAGGCCATTGGGCGGGCGCCTCGCCGGGCGCGGGCAGGCGCCGGTGGCGGACGACCCGTACCAGGAACTCGCGGTCGACCGGGCATTGCAGTCCATAGCCGACGATTTCCGCTGCGACCGTCGGCAACAAAGAGACGAAAGCGACGTAATTGACGGTCGCCGCCTTCGTCAGGTGCGTCTCGAGCAAACTCCTGGCCCGATCGCGATTCGAGCGCCACGAGCCATGCGCGTCCAGCAGGCCCCGCACGATCTCGAGACGCTGGGCATCGATCGGCGGGCTGCTGCGAATCAAGGTCGTGGCCAACGACAGACTTTCGTCGACCTCGCCCGACGCATACCGCAGCTGGATGCGATCCTGGTCGAAGATCGCCTTTGCCAAAGCCGGAAAGCCCGCATCCAGGATCAAGCGCTCGGCCTGATCGACGCGCGCGGATGCGTTTTGATAACGGTGGGAAAAGGCTTCCAGGCGCGCGTGAAGATGCACGACCCAGCCTTGCTGACGCCCCAGCCGAGCCGTCCCCAGCGTATCCAGCGACTCGATGTGCCGTCGTGCACACGGCCCGTCGCCGACCGACAGCTCCAGTCTCGCCAGGCCGATCAAGGCGTCGATGCGGGGTTGCAACAAGGCATTGGCGTCGGACAACGCAAGGGCTTCGTCGAAATGCGTTCGCGCTCGATCCGCCGCGCCGACCCGCGTGAAGTGATGACCGCTTTCGACGTTCCAGCTGGCGCGGATATGCGGAGCCGCGCGCTGATAGGAACTCGTTCCTTCAATCTGCAGAATGACGACCTCGACGTCGTTGAAGCGCATCAGCCGACACATGGCGACCACGAGCAGCGAACCGGCGAGGACCATCTCGTTCGCCGACAGGACCTGCGTCGACACGTGCTGCAGCAACCAGTCCTGCAGCATCTCGTAGGGCGTCTGTTCGTTCGCCCGACGACCGATCATGAAGTCGTGGACGACCTCCGCTGCGACACGGATCGCCTGATCCTCGCGTCGGTCCAATCGATGCAGCGACATTCGATCGACTTCAGCGAAGCGGTCGACCCAAAGCGCCATTTCTCCCACGTTCTCGGTCGTCGCGAAGATGACGAACAAGGCGAGGCTGGCGGCCAAGGCACGCCCGTGGCCATTCTCCATCGCATCGAAGCCGACATAAGCCTCTTCGCATGCGCACAACGAAGCCACGTTGTCGTTGCCGATCAGGCCTCTCGCCAACCAGATCGCGATGTAAGGGGCGCCACGGTGCGCATGGGGGCGCGCCAGTTGCAGCATCGACAAGACTTCCTGGTGATCGAATGCTTCGCCGCCGTGGCTCGAGACCAATGACTGGAACAGGTCGCGATCGACCCGGGAGGCGAGCTGCCAGGCCAGATCGAGGCGGTCGACTCGCAGGAGCGAAGCGATCAGCGCATCCGCTCGTGCCTTGGTCGACGCGTCGTACCCGACCACCTCGCGGAGCGTGCTTCGAAACAGGTCGTGCAAGCGCCAGCACCCCTTGGCCGTACGGGCCGGCTCCAAAGAAGCCGGATGCGTGGCCGTGCGCCGACGCGATCGATCGTTGACCAGCCGCTCGACGAACAAGCCACGGTCTGCCAGGCCCTGCAGACGGGCGCAGGCCGACGCCCACTCCGGCGCGATGTCCGCCAGATCCACCGGCACCTGCGGCAACTCCGCCAGCAGCCGCAGCCGCGCGATGTCGTCCACCGCGACACCACCCAGCACCTGGCCCGCGATCAGCATCGCCAACGGCGTGCGCACGGTCTCGAGCGGGTCGTCCGATCCGCTGTCCGACCCGCCCGAAGCGCCGAACTGCATGGCCAGCATCAGCCCCGCGGCCCAGCCGTCGGTGGCGTCGACGAGTGCCTCGAGCGTCGTCGCGCCGCTGCCGATGCGATGCGCGAGCCCCTGCGCTTCGTCGACATCGAACGCGAGCGCCTTGTGGCCCACGATCCACAGGCGCGATCCGGCGAGCTGCGGCGCGAAGCTCGCGTCCGGCATGAGCTGCGACGCGAAGCAGAGACGCCGGCGTCCGTCGAAACGATCGATCGCGGCGGCCAGCAACGGCGCGGTGGCACCGACCAGGTGGTGCGCGTCGTCGACGACGATGGCGACGTCGCTCGCGAGCAGTCGATCGAGACGATCGAAGTAGTCGTCGGCAAAGGCCTCCGGGTCGGCGCGATGCTCCGGCGAGAACACCGGCAGAAAAGCGGCGCACCGGGGCTCCGCCGCCGCGGAGACCGCGGCGAACAGCGCGGCCGGATCGCGATGCCGCTCATCGGCGCTCAACCACAGGGCGGCGCAGCCGGCCTGCTGCAGATAGGAGCGCAACAGGACCGTCTTGCCCGCACCGGTCGGACCGTGCAACCAGACGGCTCCGGGCAGTCGCGCGTCGATCAACGCGTGCAGTCGTTCGCGCGGCAGCACCAGGCCCGCAGAAGCGGCGGGCCTC